>JABGSX010000052.1 GCA_018647505.1 bacterium
CGACCTCGATCAACCACTTCTTGTCCACGGTCTCTAATATCAGATGCTCGCTCGCGTACTCCTTCTGCTGTCTCTTCTAGTCGTTCACGACCTCGATCAACCATTTCTTGGCCACGATCTCTAATGTCAGATGCTCGCTCGCGCACACCTTCTGCCGTTTTTTCTAGGCGTTCACGGCCGCGATCAACCATTTCTTGGCCACGATCTCTAAGCTCTTGATATTTTTCGCGTGTTTCTTCTATTTTTTCTTGTATCGGGGCAGCAAGCTCTTGGCCCTTCTGTTTTAATTCGTCATATTTTTCTTCTACTTTTTCCTTAAGTTCTTGGTATTTTTCTTGTGCTTGTTCGTATTTTTCTTCTGTTTTATCTTTAAGCTCTTGGTATTTATCTTGTGCGGTGTCGTATTTCTCTTTATATTTTGAAAGAAATCCGCCTTCTTCTTGTGACCGTTGTAGGTGTTCGTCTGCGTATTCTTGTACCATTCCGCCAAGTTCTTCTTTTCCTTTTGCTATTGCTTGGGATGCTATGTCTTTAGCCGCTTTTTTAAGTTCCACCTCAAACGCGTCACCAGCAACCTTTACGGCTTCTTTTAATGTAAATTCAAATTTGACGGTTATCATTTTTGGGTCTGGAACTTTATTTGTTGACATGTCCAGGGCAATTTGGTGTCTCTGAGAAACGAATTTTTCCAGAGTTCTTCTGAATTCAAATTTTAATTTTTTAGCGAAGATTTCTAGCTGGGCATTGAATATGTCCTCTATTTTATTTTCGTATTCTTCGCCCTGTACCTTTTGTCCAATCAGGTGTTCTTGTTGTGGGCTTGGTGGCATATCGGAAAGGATATTCATTATGTCCGGGAGATGTACTGGTTCGAATCCAGCTTGTTGCTTGCGAGATGAATCTTCTATTTGATCAATTTTTTCTGTGAAGGCGAGTACTTTTTTGGTTGTAAAATTTTTATACTTTTCCAATGTAAGATCAAAAGATTGTTCGCCTTCGGGATCTGGATCATATTCTAGGCATTCTTTAAGGTACATTCTGTAGAAATTAAACATTTCTTCGCATTTTTTTGCTAGCATCTTGAATGTTTCAATTTCGTACTCTCTAGCTGATCCTATTGGTCCCTGGACCGGAATTCCTGGGGCAGAATTTTCGGGAACAGGAGGTCCCGCGTCTTCATAGTACGTGCAAGAAGAGGCAAAATATGAACATGCTAAAAGCGCCAGAAATAATGTTATCCTTGTGTTTATTTTCTTCATATGGTCTCCTATAACTCAATAGAAACAATCGTTCCACATACACTTATTTTCGTAGTATATAGCCAAGGAGTAATGTGTGTAAACAGGTTATATATGTGAAGGTGGAATTATTTTTTGTGTCTTGTTATTATGCAATACTGGTTGCGCTCTATTGAGATCTTTTCAATGTTAGGAGATTTGTATGAAAAAAGGGGTATTATTGTTAGTGCTTTTTGTTTGGGGTGTAGGAATGAAACCTTTTTCGTTTGACTTTGGTATTTCTAAATTAAAAAGTTTGATCATTGCTAAGAAAGTCTTTGAAAATGCTCATAGCGACAAAAAGAGTGTTGCGGTAGGAAAGGACATTATAATTAGAAAAGGGGCAGAGCCAACCGTAGGGGCTGCACCAAAAACATCTTATCCTAATTTCACCGGGGCAAGTCTAAAAGGTCTTGACCTTAGTGGATATAATTTCGAAGGAGCTATGTTGCAGAATTCTAATTTAAATAGCGCCAATATTAGCGGAGCAAACTTTAAATATGCAAATCTTCGTGGTTCATTTTTTTCTAAAGCAGATTGTGAAGCCTGCAACATGTCAAAAACCAATTTGAGTAACACAAATTTCTGGAAAGCTAATATGCAAAATGTTAATATGACAGGGGCGATATTAGATGGTTCTTTTTTTTGGGAAGTCAATTTGAGTAAATCAATATTATATCCAGTTAGTGCGCTGGGTGCTCAATTTCATAGAGCATTTTTATATGAAGTTGATGCTCGTGGTGCTAATTTTCAGGGCGCAATATTTAAAAATGCATTTTTATGGTTGGCTAATTTAGAACAGGCTGACTTACGTGGGGCAAACTTGTGTATGGCTGATCTACAGAATGCAAAAATATCCGGTGCAAAGCTTAAAGGGGCGCTTGTTTGTAAAAATACCATATGGATTGATGGTGAGCCAATGACAGAAAAATTAGCTAATAAAAAAAATATGGTTTGGGTTAGTTGAAATTTGTTAATAATTAGGCCGGATTTTAATCCGGCCTAATTATTAACTTGTTATAAAATATTATTCAATCATTTCCCTATTAGTAGAAGGAATATTAAGCGAACTGAACGGTGAAAGCATCTGAACTTCGGTTTTTTGTGGTTCTGCTTTTGCCGCTTCTTTTGCAACGGCTACTTTTAGTTCAGCGTGAGCTTCTTTTGCTTTGTGTACAGCCTTTTTTGTTTTGTCGACTTCTTTTTCTGCTTTTTCTACGTGCTTTGCTGGGTCATGTTTTGTGACAATTTTGGTACTTTCTTTGTGATCTTTTTGTGCGTCTTTGTCTTCAGGCTTTACGATGGCATTGTGTGTTATAGCTTCGTGTTTTGCGGCAATAGCTTCATGATGTATTTGTGTTTTGTGGTGAAGATGGAAAAATGCTGCCAGGTGTCCCCAGGCTTGGTCGGCTTTTTCTTGTACGTGGGCGGCGACTTCTTTAAAATCTATCCATAAACTTTTTTCTTCTTTGCAAACTGTAGGTAGTGCACTTGCGAGTAAAAATGCAAAAATGATAATAACGCTTTTTTTCATAATTCTTCCTTGTTTATTTTTATATTAAAATATAAATTTATTATTTTTTTTAAGCAACAATGACCATTTTTTCGCTATTTTTAGCTCCATCGTCGTGTGCTTTTTGGCCTAGGTCTACAAGTTTTTTGGATGATTTTTCAGTTTGGTCACTTGCTTTTTCAAGTGCGGATATTGTTTCTTTAATAAGTTTTTTTACTTCCTTGTTGTCCTTTAGGCCGAGGCGGTTGGCGCAAGCGATTGTGTATTTTAGGGTTTCAATTTCTTTTTCGATATCATTCTTTAAAGTTTGCAACTTTAGACCGTGTCCCTTAAGATTTTCTGTTGCTTCTGCGCATCTTATAGCGTAAAGTTGAGCTAATGCTGAAGGTGTATTTTTAGAGAGCCATATGCATGGGTGAATTACTTTTCTTTTCGGTGCTTGCCTTGTTGAGTGTGTTGTTTTTCCTCTTCTTTTCGAGACTTTTTTTGCATCTAGACACATTGATGTTGCTAAAATGGCTGTGAGTAAAACAAGATATGTACGTTTCATATACAACTCCCTTTGAGTTTTTTGAAAGTAACAAATTACTACTACTAAACATAATTCCTACTATATAATTTTACATTGTGCAAGCTTAGAGTAGAAAATTTCTTATACTGAAAAGAAAACTAAAATGGATGCAAAGAGAATTATTAAAAAATTACGTAATCGAATTGTCCAGGAGGCCTTGATGTTCCAAATTTTGTAAGAGACATATATCATTGCGGCGTAGTAAAACACTCTTATTATAGCCAGGGATGCATAAGCGAACAGAAGGTGCTTTCCTCCAAAAAGATATATTATAATGGCAAAGATAGAGAGGGCAATAGAGTTTGCATAAAAAAGGAGTTGAACTTTTTCCTCTATAATGTAAAACCTTTCATACACAACAAAAAAGTTGTGTAAAAAAGCAAAAATGAAGAAAAAGTAAATAGTTCCCCAGCTTACAGATATGCCTGAAGCTGGAATAAGCCTTGTTATATTGATGACCATAAAGATAAAAATTGTGTACAAAATAGGAAACAGTCTTGATGATGCAAGGTAAAACATTTTTTGTTTGCACGAGAGCGTGGCCTGTTTTATGTGTGCCAAAAGTGCGTTGCTTGTAAGCCCGAACATTCGCTTAATAATTGAGCGAATGTATTGTTCTGTGCTGCTGATAATCTGAAAAACTCCGGCTTGTTCCATGCCGATATGAACGGCAAAAAATGGAACCAAAAAACCATGCGAAAAAAATTGAGTGCTAAGCTCATGTGAATAGTTAAATATTCGATTTTTAAAGATAGATTTTAATGGGATTTTTGTTTCTAGAGCCTTTTCTTCTGGAAGCCCTTTATGCCATTTTGCAACCCATCGTGACATTATAATGACGCTTATACCGGTTGAAATTACTAAAGATCCAAACGTTGAGTACAAAGATAATGGTATTCCAGCAAAATATTGTCCCCATACGAGGGACAAATATACTGCTATGGCAACAATTTCTGCGCACGCAGCCTGTTTGTTTAAAAAGGCAACCTGCATTAAGCCATTTAATGTTTTGCGTGCTCCGTCAAAGGCAATTGCGGCTAAAAATATTACAAGCATATACTTGTGTTGAATAAATATTTGTACAATTGAGATGTGCTTAAAATTTAAAAATATTGGCTTGTGGTAAAGAAAAAAAATGGTTGGTATTAATATGAATAGTGCAAGCTGGGGAAAAAGAACGTAGCGACACCAAGATTTAAAGTTTTGTTTGCAAGAAGAAAGCCATGTAAACAACGGTCCTATTGAAGACAAGTACCCAAAGTCTAACAATGATTCTATCATATAAGATAGAGCAAAAAGCGTTCCAAATTGACCGTAAAATTTTGGGGTGGTTAATTTAAAAACAACAAGTTGGTGAATAATAATTGCTGCATGAAAAACCAGAGCTTCAACAGTGTTCCATGCGACACCTCGAAAAAATTTTTTTTGTATTCTTTGAATTGTTTCCATCTAAATTTTGGGTTTGAATTTTAAGTGAACAATGTTAAAATACCACCACGTCTAACCAGTTTTGTATGTTGCAAGGAGCGTAGAATGATAAGATCCCCGAAGAATCTCGTGTTTTTCGTGCTGCTGTTTTTATTAGCATACGGCAGATCTTTACATACGAACGAACATTTTAACTATACCACACATTATAATGAAGATGAAGACGATTCATGGCAGTTTTGCTCGATAAAAGATGTTGTTTATAGAATTGATCGGCATGTTGGGTATTTAACATCTCTAATAGAAAAGTATAAAAAATTGTGGAGTTTGCTGCGTTTGAATAAGTTCCCAATTTTGAGATTTATAGGCCCGAACAAAGCATATCTTGACTACCTGGTAGTTGATCCAGAAATTTCATTTGGACATCCTCTTATGAAATCGTGTTTAGATGGTATAAAGAAAAATAAAAATCTTAATGGGTTTTTCTCAACTTGGGCGTCTTTTGAAGCTGGAAATGTAAAAAGAGAGCGCTTATTTTTGAAAGAATTTTCGGTTCTTCTTATAATTATTTACACAAATATTTGGAAAAATTCTGTAAAAGGAAGAAGCATGCGCCTTTCTTTGCCAGATCTTATTAGCCTTTACCAAAAAGCGTCCGGTCTTCCGATGTTAAAATTGCTTGATGCATTGGATGAATTTTTAAGCCAGTTTGAGCCTCTTTTGGCTGAATATGACATCGAGGATGCTTCGTGGCCAGCATGGAAGCGCTGGTTACTTAGAAAAGGAGTGAGCTACCTGGTTGTTTTAGCTGCCATCACTTACAAGGTTTTGACGCGTGGCAATACTATTATTCAGCCTAGGGATTTTCTAAGAGAAGATTATTTTTCGGAACCAGCGTGGCAATATCCAATTGAGGAAAAATTTATGGTTCGACCGCAACAAAATAGGCCGCGATATGATATAGCATTTGGTGAGTAGAAACTATAGCACCAAAGCCAAAACGCAAATTATCTTTTAGGTATGGGGGTTTCTGTAAAATTAAAAAAATAAAGTGCTCAATTGTTTTATTTTCTATCCAAATTTTGGTATAATCTCATACGCACATTATGGCTTAGCTTTTTGAAGGATCAGTCCTTTAGGAAGGGGGCCCTATGTTGTCTGTAAATGATAAGGTTGTATATCCTGGGTACGGTGTAGCGCGAATCATAAGAGTTATTGAGAGGAATGTTGGCGGTCTGCCAATATGCTTTTTTGAATTAGATTTTTTAAGCAAAGATATGACCGTTTTAGTCCCGGTTGATAAAGTTATTTCTGTTGGTGTTCGTCCATTGTGCACTAAGTCGAGAATAGATGATATTCTTCAGATGCTTTCGGATTCTAGAATCGGAATTAAAAGGGAATCAAAATCGAGCAACTGGAACAAGCGAAGCAAAGATTACCAAACAAAGTTGTGCAGTGGAAATTTGTTTGAAATATCAAAGATTTACAGGGACCTGAAGTTTATTTCGCAGAAAAAAGAGCTTTCATTTGGTGAAAAGAGCTTGCTGCAAAGAACTGAGGGTTTGCTAGCCGAGGAAATTTCTGTGGTTAATGAATTAAAAGAGGATAAAGCAATTGAGACATTGCGATCTTTTTTTTGAAAGAATGTAGGAGGTAACTGATTCTGGAGATGTGCAAGTTTATTATTGTTCTTTTTGGTCCGACAGGTGTTGGAAAGAGTTCGCTGGCAGAAAAACTGGCGCGTAAATTTTCTGGCGAGATTGTAAATGCCGATGTCGGTCAATTTTATTTACCTTTTTCTATAGGCACGGCAAAACCAGAATGGAAAGACAATCCGATTGCTCACCATCTTTTTGATATTCTAGATTCCCCAAAAAATTTAACGGTTTGCGATTATCGATCAAAACTTATCGAGTGTGTAAAAGATATTCATGGTCGCAAAAATGTTCCAATTGTTGTTGGCGGTTCCACATTTTATCTTTTGTCTCTTTTTTTTCCTCCTCTCTCTTTGGCGGCGAATATAAAAAAAAATATAGATAGAGATGGTTCGCAAGATTTATGGCAGAAACTTTATGATATTGATCCAGTCAGGGCGCAAGAACTTAGCAAAAATGATGAATATAGAATTAAGAGGGCCTTAGACATTTGGGAGTCTTCTGGGATAAAGCCGTCTAAGCTAAAACCACCGTACAATCCTGTTAGCCGTTTTATATACGTTTATGTCGATCGTGATCGTTCGCAATTGTACGAGCGAATTGACAAGAGAACAATCGAAATGGTTCGGGATGGATGGATTGAAGAGGTGGAAGCTGTAAAAGAAAAAAAATGGAAAAAGTTCTTGTGTGAGAAAAAATTGATAGGATACCCAGATGTTTTGGACTATTTGGAGGGGAAAATTGCGACGAAAGATGAGCTTATAAATATTATTCAGAAAAAAACTCGCAATTATGCAAAGCGTCAGATTTGTTTTGGTAAAATGATTTTAAGAAAGTTGAAAACAGCTCAAGAAGAAGATAAACTACATAGCGAAGATTCCAGATCTAAAGAAATTTCTGTAAATTTAACGGATGAGCAAGTTGAGAAAAAGCTGGAAGAATTAGAAAAAATGATTACACAATTTGCTGCTAAGATTGGAAAGTAGTTAGGAGAAAATATGTTTAAAGATGAAGAAGAAAATAAATATCAAGAAAACAGAGAAAACGGGATTTTTTTAACGACAAGACAGTTGAGTGGTGTTGTTGCGATTTTTTTGTTTTTGGGGATTGCAATTTTTATTTCGGGATATTTTTGGGGGCAGAGAAAAATTGTTGAAACAATTTCTGGCCATTTAAAAGAAGAATCGTTTAACGCGCAAGTTGCAACATCGATGGTTTCGTTGTATGATTCAGCCTCTTCCGCAGCAAATGAAGAGGTTGCACAAGAAGAAAAAGAGCTTGAAGAGCAGGTTGGCAAGGACAAAAAATCAGATGCTGATGTTGTTTTTGGTGATGAGGTTGTTGAAGGTAAGGCTAAAGAGGTTGAGGCTTTGACAGACAAAAAGGCGTTGGATAAAAAACCAGAGCCGGATGGCAAAAAATATTATGCTCAACTTGCAGGGGGAACGTACAAGGCAATGTCGCAATTTAATCAGCGGTTGAAAAAAAGAAACATTCCGCCGATTATTATAAAAAGACGACAAGGAAAAGCAAAGAGTGGTAAAAAAATTATTTGGCATCAAGCTGTTACGGATGTTTTTGACAGCAGGCGTGAGGTCGAGGATCTTATTGAAAGAATTAAAGAAAAAGAAAAATTAAACGGTGTGATTATCTTATCGGTATAGAAATTAGTAAGAAAGGTTGATTTGATGATAGTTTCATTTAAGCGTTTTCTACATGGACGGTTTGCAAAGGTTCTTTGGGGGCTTATCGCGTTAGGATTTGTTACCCCGTTTTTGATTCAAAGATTTGGTCCAGGGCCAAGGGTTGCCTTTGAAGTTGATGGAAAAAAAATATACTTATTCGAATTTAACGAGAAAGTTAAATCAGAACGAGAGCGGTTTTCTGGCTTTAAAAAGGAAGAGCGCGAATATTATAAGATTATCCTGGAATCGATGGGGGAAAGCACAGATCCTCAAGTGATGGCGTATGTTAATCTTATTAGAGAATCGCTTTTGAGTGACTTTTCAAGCAAATTGTCAATATCTCCTACTACAGACTTTGTTTTAAAATATGTTTCCGAAAAATTTCCGCATTACTTTACAGAAGGTAGGACTTTAGATTCGTTGCGCATGATGTTGCAGCAACAAGGAAAGACCCTTGAAGGGTTTATTGAGTCTGAAGGCGAGGAGCTGGCAAGAATGCTCAGCCTGGTCTTGGTTGGTCTTGCAACATATGTACCAAAGTTTCAAATTAAGCAGGAATGCATAAAAGAGTTTGTTCCTCGTAAATATTCTTTGTTGAAATTCCCATTTTCTGATTATGAAAAAAAGTCTAAGGGCGAGAAGGTTGACGAAAGTGAGCTTAAAAACTTTTTCAGAAAAGAAAACAAAGAATCAAAGCGATATTGGATACCGGAAAAGCGTGGTGGTAAGCAATGGGTCTTTGACTACAAACATTACAAGCTAAATGTTAGCGAAAAAGAGATTAACAGCTATTACAATTTAAACAAACATAAAGAGTTTTTGAAAAAGGCTGCCGAAGTAGAAATTCGTATGATTTTGTGTAAGGAGAAAACAAAAGCGGATAAATTGTATCAGGAGCTTTCAAAAGACTCAAAAGAATTTGCGCAAGTTGCCAAGAAAGACTCTGAAGATGAAAAAACATCATCTAAGGGTGGTATGATTGGATTCATTAAAAAGGGTGAACTTGAAAGGTCGATAGAAAAGGCAGCTTTTTCTATTAAAAAAGATGGTGCAATTTCTAAAGTTGTAAAAGGTGAAAATGGCTTTGTAATAATACAGAGGGTTAGCAGGAAAAACTCAGAGTTTGTGCCATTGGAAAAGGTAAAAGATAAGATCGTAGAGCAAAAACAAAAAAACAAGTTTCCACGTATGTTTAAGGCTCAAATGAGCGCACTTGTAAGTGGCTATAAGCACAACAAGGCTTTGCTTGATAAAATTGTTAAAATGCATGGTGGAAAAAAGAAAAGCGTAGAGTTGATTGAGGACAATGGGTCCGATTTGGCTAAATGCTTATTCAAAACAAATAAGGATTCTCTGGGTTATTATACGTCTGATAATGAAGGCCATCTGTTGATTGTTGATAATGTCGAAAAAAGTTCTGTGGAAAAGTTTGACGATATTAAAAATAAAGTTGAAGAAGATTTTAATCAGTTTAGAGCTGCAGAGTTTTTAAAAAAGGCTTTAACCGAAGCTAAACAATCAGGAAAATCTCTTGAGGAGCTTGGTAAAGAACTAGATGAAAAGATAGAAGAAACTTCTTGGATTCGTCCAGATAATGCTATAGAGCATAAAAAAATGCTAAATAAAGGATTCCCTATTTCCACGATGCTTGAGCTTGAAAAGGTTGGAGCGATTAGGGAATATTACAAGCCAAATAGTACAGACGATGGTTACATAGTTCGACTGGATAAGGCTGAAAGCATTGCTCCAGAAAAAGTATCAGAAAAGGAAGAGGAAATTGAGCCGCATCTTTACAAGACAGCACAATCACTTTGGACTGATAGCTTTATTGCGTCTTTGTACAGAAATGCTAAAATAAAACATATAGATTCATTTATTAACACAAAAGAAGATCTTCCATTATGAAACAAAAAAAACAAGCAAAAGAGTCCCAAGAGGCAATAGTAGATATGGCAGCGAAGAGAGGGGCGTTGGAAGTGACATTTGCTCAAATTGACAAGCAGTATGGCAAGGGAGCAGTTATGCTTCTTGGGCAAAAGGCTGTAGTCGAGTGTGACTCAATTTCTACAGGATCGATTTTAATCGACAACGCCGTTGGGGTTAACGGTCTTCCTAGAGGTAGAGTTATAGAAGTTTTTGGCCCGGAGTCATCTGGAAAAACAACGCTTGCGTTACATGCTTTAGCTCAGGCCCAGAAAAAAGGTGGAATTTGTGCATTTATAGATGCAGAACACGCTCTTGACCCTGGCCATGCTAGAAGATTGGGTGTAAATACAGATGAATTAATTATTTCGCAGCCAGATTACGGAGAGCAGGCGTTGGACATTGTTGAAATGTTAACGCGATCAGGAGCTGTTGATATTATTGTTGTTGATTCTGTTGCGGCGTTAGTCCCAAAAAATGAACTTGAGGGTGATATGGGAGACCATCATGTTGGGCTTCAGGCAAGGTTAATGTCACAAGCGTTGCGCAAGTTAACACCGATTGTTCACAAATCAAAAACAATTTTGATTTTTATTAACCAAATAAGACAAAAGATAAGCTCAATGTCATTTGGGAATAATGAAACAACTTCTGGTGGAAATGCTCTTAAGTTTTATTCGTCACTTCGTCTTGATGTAAGGCGAATTGGGGGACTGAAAAAAAATGATGTTCTTTTTGGCAATCGTATAGCTGTTAAAGTTGTAAAAAATAAGGTTGCCGCACCATTTAAACGAGTTGAGTTAGACTTGTTGTTCACAGAAGGTATTAGCAGAGAACTGGATTTGCTCGATGCGGCTATTCACTTTAAAGTGATTAAGCAATCGGGATCGTGGTTTTCATTGGGCGATAAAAAGTTCGCTCAAGGAAGAGAACAGGCTTTAAGTTTTTTAAAAGAGCATTCTGATACTGCCGATGCCATTCATAATGAGGTGAAAGCAATGATAAGAGAACAGCAAAGTCAACCACGTTGAATTTTTATATGATTGGGTACCAGTGAGAGAAAATAAAAAAAGTGGAAATATGCCTCTTGCAAATCACCTGATAAAATCTGAGAAGATTCAGGTTATTGCAGAAAACGGGGATAATATTGGGGTTATATCCCGCTCCGATGCACTAAGAAAGGCAACGGAGGCTGAACTTGATCTTGTGCAAATTGCCGATAAGGGTGGCGAGGGTTACCCTGTTGCAAAAATAATGGATCTAGGTAAAGCTCTTTATGTTAGGAAGAAGAAGCAGGTTGAAGCAAAAAAACACCAGAAGATTATACAGATTAAAGAATTGAAATTCCGTCCAAAAATTGGCGAGCATGATTATATGACAAAAATGAACCATGCCCTTCAGTTTTTAAAAGATGGAAAGAGAGTGAAGATGACTCTTTTCTTCCGTGGTAGAGAAATGGCGACTAAGGAGGAGAGAGGTCGGGAACTGTTTGAAAAGATTGAAAAAACATTTGATGGTTTTGGTCTTGAAAACATGGTAAGAGACCGAGACTCAAGGGCTGGACCATTTTGGTCTCGCGTTTATTATTTAAAAAGTTAACAACAAAAACGGGTGATTAATATGCCAAAGATGAAAACGCACGCAGCATCTAAAAAAAGGTTTAAAAAAGTTGGAAGCTCAAAGATTAAGAGATCAAGCGCCTATAGAAGGCACTTGTTAACAAAAAAGACAGCTAAGAGAAAGCGAGATTTGAGAAAAGATGTATTTATAGATTCGGTTGATGCACCAAGAATGAAAGTATTGCTTCCATATTAAAGAATTTATTAATTCCAGATGTAATGTTAAAATTTAAAATTTAAAATTTTGTAAAAGGAAATATATGACACGTGTAGCACGTGGGATTGTGACACGCAAAAAGCATAAAAGGTTAATTAAAAAGGCTAAGGGCTTTTGGGGACAACGCAAAAATGTTTTTAGAAGAGCAAAAGAGACTCTTTTAAGGGCTATGGCTTACGCGTTTAAAGGTAGAAAACTAAAAAAACGTGACACAAGAGCGTTGTTTATAACTAGAATTAATGCAGCTGTAAGAAATCATGGATTGTCATATAGTACATTTATACATGGTCTTGATAAAGCTAAAATTCTATTAAATAGAAAGATGCTTAGTCAGATTGCAATATTTGATCCAGACGTTTTTGCCAAGATTGCATCTGAGGCAAAAGGAGTGCAAAAGAAAAAAGAAGAGCTGTAGCTTGACAAGTATTTGTGCTTTGAATTAAATTGCTAAGTATAATGAAAATTGTTAAGGGGAGATAATGGAAGTGTTAGATGCTCTTGAAAAAAAAGTAGTTGGATTGTTAGAGTCGGCCAATAGGCTGAAAGAGCAAAGTAGCACTTTGTTGAAAGAAAACGAAGGGCTAAAAGAGAGGGTGCAGACTCTTGAGGCTCGACTTGAAATAGGTAGTGAGAATAGCAAAGAGTTGATCAGCGATCGCGCAGAGGTAAAGACATCGGTTGACGGGTTGATTGCTGACATAAATTCGTTTATAGATAGCGAAGATTGAATAAAACTATGAATGAAACAAAACGATATACGGTTTCTATTTTGGGAGAATCATATACGTTGCTGAGTGATGATACAGAAGAACATATACTCCAAACAGCACGAATGGTTAATAGTTTGTTGAAGGATATATTGGAAAAGACGAGTGTAACCGATACAAAGCGAGCGGCAGTGTTGGTTGCGTTTAGATTCGCAAGCAAATTGATCCGAGTAGAAACTAATAAAGCAGAACAAGAAGGAATGTGTAACAAGCTTATTGATTTAATTGACGAAAAGTCTGAAATGTTAGATTAAATTAAATTATATCAGATTATTAAGTCGCATAACTTTGTGTTTTTTATTGTTTGGCTTCTCTCTTTTTGAGTATCTCTTAGGATTCTCAACTCTTTATAATCTCTAATTCTTTTCAAGTCTAGTTTAAAGTTTTTTATTTTTGTGTATGACGATTTTTTGTTGTCGCATCTAGAAATTGTGTGGTTATGATTTGAAATTAGGATGAATTATGGTTGAGTTAATCAGTGTTGTAGGGATTTCGGGGCTTTCCCTTGTTGGGGTAAGCTTGTTGCTTTTTGGTTATTCGATGATGCGAATCAAAAAGTCTCAGGTTCTTTTGTCAAAGTCTGTCAATAGATGGAAAAATACCAAGCGTGAAATTGAGAACGAGCGTCGAGAGGCTTTTTTAAAAGTAAAAGACGAAATATACAAACGAAGAAATGAGTTTGAATTAGAGATTAAACGAGAGCGCTTTGAGTTGGAACGTTTGAAAAATAAGATCAATTCAAAATATGAGACTCTTGAGCAAAAAGAAGAAAGTATGGAGCATTCCAAGCTTGAGCTTCAACAAAAGGAGCGCGAGCTGTCACGTCTTTCAGATAAAATTCGTATAGATGAAAGTAAATTAAAGAGCGTATACAATGAGCTCATTAGCAAATTAGAAGCTATAAGTGGAATGACAAAAGATGAAGCAAAAAAGGCTTTGTTTGATTCGCTTGATTCTGAGGTGAGATTTGCAAATGAAAAGTGGATTCAGAAAGTTGAAGAAGAGGCGCGGCAACTTGCCAAACAAAAGGCAATAGATATTGTTATTGGTGCTATGCAGCGATATACAACCGAGCAGGTTTCTCCGCATTCTTCGTGTGTTGTCCATTTGCCAAATGATGATATGAAGGGGCGCATTATCGGTAAAGAGGGTCGCAATATCAAGGCTCTTGAACTTTCAACTGGGATGGAGTTTGTAATTGGAGAAACGCCGGAGATTATTACAATTTCAGGATTTAATCCGATTCGAAGAGAAATAGCAAAGCAGGCTCTGGATAGGTTGATTGCTGATGGTCGAATCAATCCAACACGAATAGAAGAAACTGTTGCGCGGTGTGAAAAAGAAATAAACGAAACGATTGATGAAATTGGAAAAGGTGTTGTTTTAGAGTTTAACTTGCAAGGAGTTCACAAGGACCTTGTGACGATGCTTGGCAAACTTCATTTTCGAACCAGTTTTTCACAAAATGTTTTAGAGCATAGTAAAGAGGTTGGCTCTCTTGCTCGGATGATAGCCGAAGAGCTTGGCTTGGATGGTGACGTGGCGCTCAGAGCTGGTCTTTTGCATGATGTTGGAAAAGCTGTTAGTGAGGAGGTCGAAGGGCCACATGCAATTGTGGGTGGAGATGCTGCAAAGCGTTGTGGCGAGAGATCCGAAATTGTTAATGCAATAGCTGCTCACCACGAAGAAATTCCGTTTGCATCGTTTTATGCTCCAATAGTTCTTATTGCAGACTCTATTTCTGCATCACGGCCTGGTGCGCGCAGAGAAACATTAGCCGCATATCTTAAGCGTCTTGAAAGGTTGGAAGAAATAGCAAATACATTTGATGGTATCAAAAAGGCATATGCACTTCAGGCTGGTAGAGAAATCCGAATCATTGTTGAAGAAAATACAGTCAATGATGAAAAGGCTCAAGAACTAGCTAGAAATATTGCAATTAAAGTTGAAGAAGAGTTGAGTTTTCCTGGTCAGATCAAAGTTAATGTGATTAGGGAAAAACGATCTATAGAATATGCTAGATAGGATATTTTAAAAATGAAAGAAAAAATACGGATTTTGGCATTGGGAGACATAATTGGGAGTTCTGGTAGAACCGTTTTCCAAAAACATATACAAAACTTAAAAGAAACATATAATGTGGATTTTGTTGTTGTGAACGGAGAAAATAGCTCTCATGGCAGAGGCATTACAACAAAAATTGCTCGTTTTTTTAAGCAGCACGGAGTGGATGCGATTACTTCTGGAAATCATATATGGGCCAATAAAGAAGTTTTCAAGTTTATGGATGAAGAGCAGTATGTTTTGCGTCCTGCAAACTATCCAGGGGGTTGCCCAGGTTCTGGCTATGCATTGGTAGAAAAAGACGGAGTTCGAATTGCGGTTGTAAATGTTCAGGGGCGTGTTTTTATGCGCGATACCATAGATTGTCCGTTTAGAACATTGGAATCGTTGTTGGTTTTTCTAAAAACAAAAACTAATATTATTTTTGTGGATTTCCACGCAGAGGCAACATCAGAAAAACTTGGTCTCGCCTATTATTTGGATGGACAGATAAGTGCTCTTGTTGGTACGCATACTCATGTACAAACTGCAGATGAGCGTATTTTGGAAGGTGGCACAGCTTACATAACAGATTTGGGAATGGCTGGATCGTTTGATTCTATGATAGGCATGAAAAAGGGCCCAATTATTGATCGCTTTATTACCCAGATGCCACGTAAATTTGAGGTTTCGGAGTCTTCGCCATTTATATTGACAGGTGCTTGCATAGAAGTAGACGTTGAGAGTGGTAAGGCGACAAGTATTGAAAGAGTCTTTGTAAAAGATGAAGGGTGAATTATATGATTAAAAGTTTTGCATCTAAAATTATTGGCTTTGCTGTACTTACATTTTTTGTAAATTCTTCAGCAGCGTGCTCTTGTGAGAGTGGTTGCTGCTTGTGGATGAAAATTCCCCTGGCTATTTTGGTAATTAGCGTAATTTTATTTTTTGTTAAAAAAGGGTGCAAGAATTGCAAAAACTGCAAATGAAGTTTTGCTTTTTAAATTTACAAGCAAAAACTAAAGGAGGGCTTTTTGGGTAATATTATTTCTATGATTCTTATTGGTCTTTTGTATTCTATTTTTGCATTTGATTTTGTTTTATGTAAACTATTTCTGAATTATTCTCCTCCATTTTTTGGCATTGGGTTGCGTATGCTTTTTGCTGGCATAGTTATTATGCTTTTTTGCTTTTTTCGTTATCCGGCCAAAAAGCTTTTTAATAAAACAACATGGACAGAGATTCTTGCTTTAGGATTTTTTAGGGCTGTTATTGTTAATGGTCTTTCAATTTGGGGTGTTCAGTATATATCCGCAACTAAAGCTTGTTTTGTTTATAATTTTTCACCATTTTTTGCTGTATTTTTTGGATTTCTTTTTTTGAAAGAAAAAATTTCACCAAAATCATTTCTTGGAATAATAGTTGGATTTCTTGGATCAATAATCATTTTATGGCCTGACTCTCCTGGTGAAAGTGGGCTAGCAACATTGTTTTTTCTATCAACAGCAGAGTTGTCACAGCTTTTAGCCGGTATGGGTTCTGCAATTGGTTGGACTCTTATGAAAAAAATTGTAAATAGAGGCGGCAATTTTTTTGCGGTGAATGGTGCTAGTTTTATTTTTGGTGGTATTTTGTCGCTTATTGTTTCGGTTTTTGTTGGAGAATGGTCTGGAGTTCTAGTTGGTTCATGGAAGTTTGTAATATTTTATGTGGTTTTAATAGGAATCCTGGACAATGTGGTTGGTTATAATTTGTTTTCTTTTTTGCTAAAAAAATATTCATCGACATTTATAGTTTTTGCAGGATTAGCATCTCCATTTCTTGTTGGCTTTTTTGGGCTTATTTTTTTGGGCGAAAGAATTTATTCATCATTTCTAATTTCAGCAGTGTTTGTTTTTGCTGGTTTATGTCTTTTTTATTATTATGAAGTTCGGCCTAAAATAGAAGAGAGCTCAAACGTAGGGCCCTAAGGCCTTATTTGTTAATGTAAAAATATTAGTGGTAAATTGTAACGATTTTATTGTGTGCCTAGCGAATGTTAGAGAAATTGTTTTGATTCAAAAGAGACGCGTTTTTTTTAGCTATATTATATTAAACACTTTTTTTAATTCAGCCAGAGAGATGTTTTTGTGGGCGACAACAAGAAAGTTGCATGCTGAAAGGTTGAGCTTGTTTTATTATTTTTTCAAATTGGAATGTAGTATGAATAGGTCTTTTTCATAAAATTTATATAAATGTATTGATTTTTTTTTGGTTAGCTTGGTATATTTTTCATGTTTACTACAATTACAAGGTTTACAGTTGTTACATTGTAATATTTTCAAGAGGGAGATATATGAAAAAAGGATTGTTCAAGCCGGCAGCAACAAAAGGGTTAGAGTGGATTGAAGAAGAAACTGAAAATCATGTTGCAAAAATTATTCCTATTTCAGATTCCAATACATATTTACCAAAAGAAACGGCCAAGCAAGGCCTTCCAGAAGGTTGGACCCGCGCAACTTTTATTATGCGTGAGCAATATCTGGAGGACCTAAAAAACATTGCCTATTGGGATAGGGAAACAATAAAAACTGTTTTGGACGTTATATTGGACAGATTTTTAAAAGGTAAAAAAGTACCGCCCCGAAAAAAATAATAAGATATCCCCGGCTAACCAGCCGGGGACTATTTTGGAGAATTTATGAAGCCAGAAGCGTTTGACTTGGTAAAGTTATCGGTGTTATTTGTCTCTTCTTGTGATATTTCGCCTGGTTCACGTGCAACGTATAAAAATGCACTTCTGCGCTTTTGTCGGTGGTGTGAAAGTTCAGATGTAAAAGAGCCTGCCAGGCAAACTATCCTGTCATATAAGTTGTGGCTAGATACCCACGGGTTTAGCTCGTTTACAAAATCAACCTACATGGTTGTAGTACGCAGGCTTTTTTCGTGGCTTGAAGAAAATGATTTATACCCAGACGTATCAAAAGGAATAAGGGGGGCCAAACGTTATATTAAGTCCCATCAAAAGGATTCTCTTTCTATAAAGGCTGTTCAAAATTTGCTTGCAAGTGTTGATGGGTCATCGTTAATTGGGGTGCGTGATTTTGCAATCGTTAATTTGCTCATTCGGACGGGAGTGAGGTTAAAAGAAATTTCACTGGCAACAATTAATGATATAGAGATCAACGAAAATCAGATGCGGTTGTGGGTCTATGGGAAAGGGCGTGGCGGAAAAGATGAATTTGTTGTTCTTACCAAAGAATCTCTTGACCCAATAAGAGCTTACCTTCGTTGTAGAGAGTTAAGTAACTCGTCTGAACCGTTGTTCGCAGCACTCAGTAATCGTAACTATGGAAAAACAATGTCTACATTTGCTTTGTCAAAAATGGTGAAAAGAAGGCTGCGAGGAGCTGGAATCGATAGCAAAAGAATTTCGGCACATAGTTTGAGACATACTTTTGGGGTGTTGGCCATAAAGGCTGGGGCAAGCCTGTATGATGTTCAGTTGGCAATGCGGCATAGCACACCCGGGACCACTGAAATCTATTTAGGCGATATTGAAAAAATAAAAAGAGCAGAGTCTTCTCCAGAGAAAAAAGTTCGGGATTTATTAAGATAAATTTTCACAATTTAAAAGTATTCCAAAGGCAAGAAATCAAAATTTCTTGCCTTTGGAATTTTTAACAAAACTATTCTTTTGGTGGCCATAAATTTGTTAATGTCGTAGCATGTTTATAAAAACAAAAAGAAGGATTTTGTTATGAAGACTATTCTTAATAAAAAGATTTTTTTTCTATTTCTGTCTATTTCATTTTTATTGTCTAACAATATGAGCGCAAGTTGGCTTTCTGATATTGATCCTTTTGAGAAAAGTCTAAAAAATCAGAAGAGTGAATTTGTTGAAAGGCAAAAAGAAGAAAGGGTTGAGGCAGAGGCGCGACAAAAAAAAGAGCAACAATATATACTGGAAAAAAAGGCTGAGGAAACTTTGCAACAAAAAGAAAAGCACCAGTATACTTTGGAGGAAAATGCTGTTCATGTAGAAAATAATACAGGTTCGCCTATTTTTGTTTTAGCTGGTTGGAAGTACGCAGAAAAAGCTATTTTTCTTTCTGAAAAAATAGAATCGAAAAAAAATGGGGTTGCAGAATTTATTGGTGCGGAGCGGGCAACGTTATTATGGATTTTTTATGTTGATGACAAAAATCAAAAGAGTCAGCTTTTTAAGCTTCCTTCTTTGAAAAATAAAGGGCTTGAGGTTTATGATGGTTATATTGTTGAAGAAAGTGGAAAAAAAATAGAAGCAGAGCCTATTGTCATTTCAAAAAGCTTGAATGATTATATTTTTGGTTCTATTAAAAAAGGTGCTAACATTTCTTCTTCAATATCATTGCCAGAGCCTATAGAGCTAGATCCGTTAAAAAGGCTGTTAGAAAAAGGAAAAAAGTCGAACAATTTTACTGCAATAGAAAGCGTAGATTTAAATAATTATCTTAATGAAAATGATTATAAAAGTATTTCTGACAGCCCTATAAAAGATGTTAATCCTCTTTTTAGAAATTGTTCTTTTGGTGGGGTTAAGTTTGGATCGGCAACGTTTAGGACTTGTCTTTTTAAAAAGAACTCAAAATTGGATAATGCAATATTGGATGGAGCGAAACTTCCATTAATTAATATTTTTGACGGTTCATCAATGAAGAATGCTTCTTGTAAAAAAACTTACTTTTCTTCGTCATGGGAAACAAAATTAAGCTATTTTGAGTCGGCACCAATTTTTTTAAATGTTGATTTTTCAGGAACAGATTTTTCCGGCGCAAAGTTTGAAAGATTTGGAATTGTTGGTTGCGATGCTACAGATTCTAATTTTGACTCTGCTAGTTTTAATACTGGTGCATTTGAAAAAATAAAGGGACTTAATAAGATAAAAAACTTTAACAAGGCAAAGTTTGAAAATGTTACATTTGTTGATATAAATATGAGCGGAATAGATTTTTCAGGAATTAATTTAATAGATTGTAAGTTTTCTAATGTTACCGGAATTAATGGTTCAAGTTTTGATAATTCGGTTTTAAATAGGACAACTTTAAATGGATATGACTTTTCTAATAAAAACTTTAAAAATTGTTCATTTATTGAATCCAATTTATCAAATATAAATTTTGATGGGGCAGATTTATCAGGTGCCGATTTTAAAAAGACGAAGTTTTCTAAGGTAAATTTAAATAATACTAATTTAAGTAGCGCAAAAAATCTAGAATTAACAACCTTATCTAAGCTTTCTATTAAAGGAGCAAATTTATCGGGCATAAATTTTGAAGGAATAGATTTTTCAGGAAAAGATCTGAGTGGTTGCAACTTTTCTGGATGCAATTTATCTAAAGCAAAGTTTGATAAAGCAAATCTTAATAATTCAAAATTTAATGGTGCAAATCTTTCTGGTGCATCATTTAGTGGTTCTTACATTCAAGGTGCAGATTTTACTGGTATAAAAAATTATAATAATTCAACATTTTTATCTTCAAATGCGAATGATGAAACTAAATGGGTAGATGGCAAAAATATAAAATTTAATACCGCTTCAGTTTATGGTATTTCAATTGAAGGGAGAGATGGGTTTATTTTAGTTAATATGAGACCTGTTTCTTCTATAAGTTGTTGGGGCATATGGAAGAAAAAAGCCCAGGCTTCTTTAGTTTTAAGAAATATAGAAGCTGGTGGTGGCATGGGAGAATGTAAGTTTATAGATTCTCGTGGGGCCGACTATTTATGGATTATAGAAAATGATGGAGCAAGTGGAGGCTCTGTATTTTCTATGCCAAAGGCAGGAGATTGTCTTTGTGCTTTCAGTGATGAAAACAGCTTATTAGATACCTATTTACAGAGTATGACATTTGGGGCAATTTATAAAAAAATAAATATAAAATGGACTGGAAGTCTTGACCAAATAGCAAAGCAAAATAAGGTTCCATGGCTTGATGTTGCAAAATTAAACAATTTGGGTGCAATATTAATAACTTTAGGTTCTGTTAAAAATACATCAGGAAAAGTTGTTAATATTATTCCTAGTACAATTGTTCAAATTCCTTACAATCCGCTTAACTTGTCTTTGGGTAAGGTGAATCCGTTATATGAAAAAAGTATTAACTTAAAAAAATATTCATGGTACTCGGGCCGAAGTGAAGAATCCAAAATTCACTTTGTTCAGGCTAATAAAAAAATAAACGGAGTGAGCTTTGAAAAAGCAAATATTTCCAAATATTTTAATGGAAAATTATTTAAAGGCTTTTTTCCTGGTACTGAATTTGATTCTTGCAATTTTGAACATGCTATATTGGACAGACTTGATTTAAGCCAAGTAACCTTTAAAAACTGTAATCTTAAACATGCTTCTTTTAAGCAATCAAATCTTTCTATGGCCGTTTTTTCTGAATGCAAAGGTGAAGATGTTGATTTTTCTATTGCAAATCTAGAAGGGGCAACGTTTAATACAAAGACTTATTCTAGTGGATATTTTTACAATTCCAATTTTAATAAAACAAACCTCAAGGACGTTGTTTTTGGCGGAACCTTTGGAGGCCTAAAAAATCTAAAAGATTCTATAAACTATAAAACAATTAAATTTGCGAAAACCTGTAGTTTATTTGGAGATTTTAGTGGTTTGAATCTTTCTGGAATGAATTTTTCTGGTGTTGGCTTTGGTGGAACAACAAATTTCAAAGGTGCAAACTTACAAAAAGCCAACTTTTCAAATTCGGATTTTAGTGGAGTTGATTTTGAAAATGCAAACTTAAATAATTCTATTTTTGACAATCCCCAAGTTAGTTATGGTAAAAAAGGATGCCCGTCATTTAAAGGGGCACAATTGAGAAACGTAAAAATTACTCCACTATTTAATTTTTCAATTAGAATAGGGCCGATTAACTTTTCTGGCGCTGATTTGCGTGGTGCTGATATGACAGCTTTAAAAGAAAATGATAATCCATTTTGGCAGCTTGTAAAAATTAGTCATTATAAGGATTATAAACCGGTTTATAATTTTTCAACAATAAAAGGAGCGTGTGTAGACAAAAACACAAAATGGATTGATGGAAGGTCTGCAGCTAAACATAAAAAATCTATTGCAAGTTATGGTATGTGTTTTGACCAATGGCCTTGCCCTAATTTTTTAAATATGACAACACGCAAAACCATTACGGGAAATAATTTTTCGAATATGAAAATATCAAAACTTCTTTCTGGAAAAAATATAAAAACAAATATTTTTACTAATTGTGTGTTCGATTATTGTGATATGTCAGAGCTGAATCTTTCTAGCAAGACTTTCAAGAATTGTTCTTTTATTGGAACAATTCTGAAAAATGTAGATTTTAAAAATTCATCTTGTATAAATACAAAATTTGATAAATCTATAGTTTATGAGGCAGATTTTTCTGGTGCAAATCTCTCTGGAGCATTGTTTAATTCAGCAGACCTAAAGGGGGTCAAGAATATAAATAAAGCAAAAAATATATCGTCTGTTTTTGATTTTGATAACGCTGATTTAAGCGGGATTGACTTGTCTGGTATTTCTTGGAAGCAAAGAAAGACAAATAAAAAGAGAACATCCATTAAGCATGTTGTTGACGCAAAGCAAGAAGAAAAGTTTTCAGCCTTAGCCAAATTTAATTCTAGCTCTTATGACTCAATTGGCGAAGGTGCCTTTGGTGGATATAAGCTAAAAATGAAACAAGAAACTGTTGTTAGTTCAGACTATATAAAAACAGGACCTTCATTTGTTGGAGCTAAAATGGCTGGTGTAAATCTTAAGAATTCTTCATTGAAAGAGTCATGGTTTAGCGGTGCGGATCTTACAGGAGCAATTTTAAACAATGCAGATGTTCAAGGCTCTTTATTTGCTAATGCAGTACTTGTAAAAGCTGATTTACGAGGAGCCAACTTAAAAGACGCTCGATATTTTGGCAGTAAATGTTCAAGTTCAGACCTTAAAGCTGCAGTTACAGACTTAACGATGGGGAACAATTCAGAAAAAATAAGCAATAAACTATTAAAAGATGCTGTTTTGGATAGCAATACAACATGGTTGGGTGGATATAAAGTAGCAAAAGAAACGATAAGCGTTAATGCGGGGACTCTTTTTGTGCCTTTTTATTGGTGGGCAGACTCTTTGTTTGAAGGTTCTTTGAATATATTAAAAAATCCAAAAATAATTTTAAGACACATAAATAAAAATAATATGTATTTTCTAATAAATGATAACTATCATTCTTTGTCAAAAAAGACCTCTGAGCATTCAAGTGGAAATAAATTCTTTAGTTCTGTATATAAAAGATTAGGGAAGAATAAAACAATAAGAGAGGTAGATTTTTTCTTTGTGGATTCAGGCGTTAACTTAGGAATTAAAAGTAGTTACGGATATTTTTTTGGTTCTATTGGTGACTATAATATTAATCCTAATGCAGCAAAAAATGCAAAAAAGCTTGAAAATGAAAACGACGTAAAGGTTTTAATTGATATTTCCAGCAGCGATAGTTCAATAAATAATTCAAATAAGCCTATTGATGTATGGAAAAATACTAATCTAAATGCCTCAGGAAAATTAGTAAAAAATTATGTATCCATATATAAAATGAGCGAGAAAGAGTTAATTTTTAAAATAGACGATAGATTTTACTTAAAAGGTTCGGCTGTAAGCCGTTTATCATCAATCGATAAGTTTGATGAGTATTTAAAAAACTCCACAAACGGGTCGTTTGTTAAGAATCTTCCTATTATAAAAAAAGTAACCATATATAAAGCCCATGTTAATGGAATCCATTATTACCAGTGGAAAATAGATCTTAAAAAGTCTTTTGTAAATTCACAAGGGGTTAAAGCAAGCACTTTATATTATATATGGAGCGGTATTATTAGTAATAGATATTACTATTTTGGTTCAAAAACTTTAGAAATTTGCAAAATTCCTGGAATTTCTGTTTTAAGCGCAGACAGTGAAGGTTCAATGTTGGCAGAAATTAATGGGAAAAAAAATTATCTTACAGGTCTTCCGCTTGAAGTCTCTGCAATTAAAAGCATTTTGAAAAAAAATGGATTTAAGGTTGGTGTAAATACCATTAAGAAAGATCCAAAATATTCTAAGCTTGTTAAAAATTGGCTAAAAGACTCCTGGTTAAAAATGAATATCCCAAAAGAAGTTCAGAATAAAATACATTTAAGTCTAGGAAAAGAGTGGAAGGCAATGGGTATTGAGCTTTTACTAGGTTCATTTAAAAATCTTGCAGACTTGCCAAAAAACTTGGTGGAGAATACTTTTGGAATTGGGCATAGTCATCATCATAATCATATAAAAGAAAATACTTCTGTGATGAGTAGTTTATTATCTGTGGATTTAAAATTTTCTGGCGAAGACGTTTATTTAAAGATATCAATAGGGCTTACAGATAAAACAACAGTTTCTTATGTTTCGAAAGACCCAATTTTTACTTTTAAAAAAGGATAAAATATGAAGTTTAGGACAATTTTATTGGTATCAATTTTATTTGGTTTCTTTTTCTCATCAAGGGCAGATTTTATTTTAATTAATAATGACCCCATGATGCCTGTAGGCGTATGGGGTGTTTGGAAAGAAAAGGCTCGGGTGATTTTGCTAAAAAAGAATATAGAGTCTGGTGGTGGAATGGCTTTGGTAAATTTTGCTAAAAATAAGCCTGATTATATTTGGATTGTGCAGAACTTTGGTCTAAGTGGTGGATCTATTTTTAAGTTAACAAAAAACTTGGACTGCTTTTTTATATATCAATCTTCTGATTGTTTTATGGATTGTTATCTTGAAAGTGCTTCTTTTGGGGCCATTATAAAATTTGAAAATTCTTCTTTTTGTTCAAGTCAGGATAGCCTTTTAAATAAGAATATTTCTGCATTGGCAAAAAGAGTTCGGGATTCATTTGCAACAGAAGGCCTTGAGTTTGAAATTCCCTGTTCTCCCGTTGGAAATAGTTGCTATAACGCTGATATTAATGATGGAAAGTATAAGTTTCCATTTACTTCTAAGACTTCTTTAAGCTTGTTATCACTTTTTACAAAAGGTGGATTTATTGTAGGTAAAGACTATTCGAATAAAGATATAAGCGGATATTTCTTATCAAATGGGTTGAGTCCAGAAATTCCTTCTAATTCTTATTTTGTAAAATGCAACTTTAACAATGCTAACTTTAATGGGATTGACTTGAGAAATAGTATTTTTATAGATTGCTCTTTTAAAGAGGCTTTGTTTAAAGAAGTAAGTTTAGACTATTCTTCTTTTTCAAGTTCAACAAATTCAGGTCAACCTATATCTTTTGTAGGGGCAGACTTCACAAGTTCTAGTTTTGTTGGAACAGTTATTAGAAATTCAGATCTATCAAATGCAAACTTCAAAAATTGCGTCTTAAATAAAACAACAATTAACAATTCAAAACTCAAAGGGAATGTTTTTGAAGGTTCCCAGTTATTAAATATGAAGTTAAAAGGTAATTTTGATTCTTCTAGTCTTATTGGTGCTAATATAACGAATGTTAATTTTGCAGGATCAAGTTTTAAAGAAGCTAATTTAAGCAAATCGGTTATTAAAAAGTCTAAATTTAACGGTTTAAATTTAGAAAAAGCAAATTTAAGCGGGGCAGTAATTAAAAATACGACGTTTTCTGGTTGTTATCTATTAAAGGCTAATCTTAATGATTCAGACTTACGTGGAATAAATTTTGTAAAATCTAATCTTACAAATGCAAACCTAAAAAAAGCGCTATTACAGAAAGCTGATCTTACTGGTGCAAAAATAAGTGGCGCAAGTTGGAATGGGGCAAATCTTACCGGAACAAAAATGAACAGGACGGATAAAGCTGAAATTGTTTATGGGGGAAGTAAATCGGATAAAAATCAGATAGCAATAGATACCGATAAAAGAGAAGCGATGAATTTATGGGGTATAATTCTACGTGAAAGACAACAGGCTTTTGAAAGTCTTGAGAACTTCGGTCGTAATCCTAGCCCAAATATAAGTGGTTACGGTTATAATAGCGGGTACGGAAATAATCCTTATTCAAGAGATTTACACATAGATTATTAGTGTAACATAAAATATATGATATAAAAAAGGAGCAGATATGAATAGCGGTGTGAAATTTAGGATCATTTTATCGATATCAATTTTATTTGGTTTCTTTTGCTCATCAAGGGCGGATTTTATTTTGATCAATAATGATTCTATGAAGCCAATAAGCATTTGGGGGGTCTGGAAAAAGAAGGCTCAGGCAGTATTGCTAAATAAAGAAATTTCGCCTGGGATGGGCATGGCCTCTATTTCTACTTTAATGGCAAAGGGCGCAACTCACATCTGGGTTATTCAAAATTGTGGTTTAAGTGGTGGTTCTATATTTTTAATGCCGAAAAACAACGACTGCTTGTATGTTTATTCTGATCAGAATTGTAATTTAGATTCATACTTAGATAGCGTTGCGTTTGGAAATTTTTATAAAAAGTTAAATCAGAAATGGTGTGGCAATGTTAGTAACTTTGCAACAAAAATTCAGGACATGGCTAATGAAGTTAGAATTTCATATGCAAAAAGGGGGGTTGTGTTTAACCTAAAATACTCTCCTTTTGATCTCTCTTACCAAAAAATAAACAAAAATTATAGTTCTACCGATCCTGTTTATACTGGTGTGCCAACAGATGAAAATCTTAAAAATTTGGTGTCTAACGAGTATGGGCATACTATGTATAATGCTGACTTTAGTAATTATAATGGATCTGTTAAACCTTCAATTGCAAAGTTTGTTAATAATAATGGTGGAACAATAAGAAAAGCCATCTTTATTCAATGTAAATTTGATTCTTCGGATTTAAAAGGATTAGACCTGGATGATATATTGTTTCAGGATTGTTCTTTTAAAGGGGCTAATTTGGCAGGAACAAGTCTGAAAAATACAAGTTTTACTATTACAGAAGGATCGTTGAAAAACATTAGTTTTGCTAATTCAAATTTGACTGGTTCTCAGTTTATTAATTCAGAAATTGAAAAAGGGGACTTTTCAAAATCTAAACTTTTTGGAGCTAATTTTTCTGGTGCAAGCTTGGTAAATTGTAATTTTAACGGATTGAGTTTTAATAAAGTTGATTTGCGTGGAGCTGCAAGCCTTAAGGGCTCGACTTTTAAAAAATCAATTTTTAGGGGTGCTAAATTTAACGATAAAACTAATTTTACTGGGGCAATTTTAGATCAAGCCATCTTTGATCATATAAATTTGTCTGGAATAAAGTTTGAAGATGTTTCTATGATAGGAGCTTCATTTAATTTATCAACTTTTGTTCGTAAGGTTAAAGGGGCTCGAGTAAAATTTTTAGGCGTAAAAACTTTTTTAGTGAAAAAAATTAGAACGAGTTTTAAAAATGTAATTTTTTCTACTAAAGCAAATAAGAGTGATTTTTCTAAATTAGATTTTAACGGTGCGGCATTTAATAATGTGCAGTTTAATGGGGCAAACCTTACAAATACAAAGTTCATTGGATCTATATTTAAAGGGGCTAGCAGTTTTAATGGGTCGATATTAAAAAATACTAACTTTAAAGGCTCATTTCTAAATGGCGTTGACCTTAGAGGCATTGCTGGTAAAAAAATTGATACAGCAATTTTAAATAGCGTTGATTTGAGCCATGCAAAAATAGCTGGTATTTCTTTTGACGGGAATAAGAATCTAAGCTACACAAATTTTTCCAAAAATGATCTTACCGGATGTAGCTTTAAAAATACAGTATTGATAGATTCAAATTTTGGCCAACAAAAAAAACTATCCTGTAATTTTTCTGGATCAAATTGTAGTATGGCGAATTTTTCAGATTCTAATTTAATGTCGTGTTATTTTACAGCTGCAAATTGTAGCAATGCAAATTTCTCAAAATCTACTTTAGCATCATGCAATTTTACAGCTTTAGGGCCAACTACTGCTAAATTAACAAGCGCAAATTTATCTTCTACAAAAATAAAAAATACAAATTTTTCGAGCGCAGATTGTAGCAGTGCAAATTTTGGTTCATCGAATATTGATACGTGTCTTTTTAAGGATAATTCTAAGTTAACAAGCGCTAATTTATCGTCCGCTACAATAAAGAATACGAATTTTACAGGTGCAAAATGTAGTATGGCGAATTTTTCAAAATCAACATTAACATCTTGTTTGTTTACTATTTCTAATTTAATAAAGGCTAAATATTCTCATTCTATATTAGATAAAAATAATTTTGTTGGTGCAAATTGCAACAATGCTGATTTTTCAAATTCAACATTAACATCATGTAACTTTACTGCTTGGGGACCAACTACTGCTAAATTAACAAGCGCAAATTTATCTTCTACAAAAATAAAAAATACAAATTTTTCGAGCGCAGATTGCAGCAGTGCAAATTTTGGTTCATCGAATATTGATACGTGTCTTTTTAAGGATAATTCTAAGTTAACAAGCGCTAATTTATCGTCCGCGACAATAAAAAATACAAATTTTACAGGTGCAAGTTGCAGTATGGCGAATTTTGGTGCATCGAATATTAAAGCATGCAATTTTACATCCTCAACATTAAAAAAGGCTTATTTTGGTGATTCAAAAATACAATCGACAAAATTTGTCTCAGCAAATTGTATTGGGGCAAATTTTGTACATATAAACAGGACAGAAGGAACTAATGGTTATGATGCTGCGGATTGTAACTTTAATGATGCAACTTTGGTAAATGCTAAGTTTAATGCGTCCTCATTGATAGGGTCAACTTTTGCTGGTGCTAATTGTACGATTGCGGATTTTTCATATTCTTGTATTTGTGCGGCACCAGAAACCTGTGGAAGTAGTTTTTCTGGAGCAACATTGAGATCTGCAAAATTTGTGGGGGCTACCGCTAAACATACAGACTTTACGGAAGTGACAGGTCAGTATGCAAATTTTTCAAAATCTAATTGCTCGCACTCTATTTTTGATTATGCAAATTTTGGTTCAACATCTGCTGGTCATGATCAGGCTGACTTTAGTAATGCGACATTAATTGGAGCGAGTTTTTCTGCATCTATAATAGACTATGTTTCTTTTAGTTCTTCAAATCTTACAAAAGCAGATTTTAGAGGCTTTGGTGATGGTAAAGGTTATGACGGCGTTCTGCAGACTACTGAGGCTAGAGATATGAACCTGGCTGGAGCAACTGTCACAGGGGCTCAGTTTGCACATATTGATTTAAGAGGTGTTGTTGTTCCCCCTGGGGCGCATTTTGGTTATCATGTTTGGAGTTAGTGAAATATTTAAAAAGGAGTTGTAATGAATCGTCGTGTTGCTTTCTTTGTTGCCGTATATTTTTTTTGTTTTGTGTCGATAATTAAACCAGATGTTATTGTTATGAATATGAGGTCTGTTTTGCCCGTTGGCGTTTTTGCCGTTTGGAAAGATAAGCCTCAGGCTGCGATGCTTATAAGAGAGGTTTCGACTGGTGGAGGAGTGGGGTCCTTTAAATTGTCAGATGCCCACGACGCCAATTATCTGTGGGTTGTGGAAAAAGATGGCTCTAATGGGGGTTCAGTGTTTCCACTTCCTGAAGATAATTCTGTTATAAGTATTTATTCTGAACAAAGTTCTATAACAGATGATTATTTGGAGAATATTGTATTTGGAACAAAGAGCAAAAAAAATAACATTTCTTGGCAAGGAAAGAGTGATAGAGAGCTGTCCAAGGAGCTTTTTAGAAAACTCAAACAGCCTATTCCTGACTATTATGTGAGAAAGCTTAAAGATATTGGGGCTGATGTTGTCTCGATAAAAAAAGTCTCAAAAAATGGTGTTTTTGTTGATTTTAAACCTGGATTTATTGCGCAAATATTTGTTTCACCCCTTGATATTAAGATGTCTAAAAAAAACCCGGAATGGTACGATTCTACAGAGCTTGATGAATATCCTTTAACTTCAATAGGAACTAGCGAAGGCTACTATTTAAAAAAAGGTGCAAATGTTATAGGTAGAAAAGTATACAAAGGAATAAATTTTAATGAAAAGCTCAGAAAAACTCCAACTAAAACAATTATACCAGGAACAATTTTTAGCCATTGCGGCTTTAGCAGTGTTTCATTTGATGGGCTTACGTTGAGCAATATAACTTTTGATAATTGTGGGATTGATGATTCTTCATTTAAAAATGCAAAGATACTTAATTGTAAGTTTAAAAATCAAACATTGTTGCAATCGGTAGACTTTTCTGAAGCAGTCCTAACAGATGTTTCTTTTAATAATTCTGGTGCGACTTACCCAAAGTTTAAGGGGGCGACTCTTAATAACGTACAATTTGTAGGGGGACAAAAATATAGTCAATGCGTTTTGATTGAGCCTGATTTTGATAAGATAAAAAAACAGAATATTCAACTTTGTGGACGAATTGTTTTATCTGGTGATTTTAGCGGCATGTCTCTTGGATATGTCGAACTTATAGACTTGAACAATTTTAAAAACAAACTTTCCTATGCACAAGACTATTCAAAAGGTTATGGACCATTAAAAATTAATTTTAGTGGCTGTGACTTAAGAAAGTCTAAAATTGAAAATGCTCTTTTAAAAGGGGTGAATTTTTCTGGTGCTGATCTAGCTGGGTCATCTTTGAAAAATTCAAAACTAATTAAAGCAAATTTTTCTAATGCTAAGATGGGTAGTATCAATCTTGAAGGGTCAAACCTTACAAATGCAAATTTTTCTAATTCTAAAGCATCAGAAACTAATTTAAACAAAGCTATTTTGACAGGTGCTAGCTTTGTTGGAACTGATTTATCAAATTCTGTTCTTGATGGTTCAACTTTATCAAACACAGATTTTTCAAATGGAATTCTAACGAGTGTTACATTAAGTGGGACCGTTGGTGGAAGAACGGCTATTTTTAAAAATTCTAATCTTAAAAAAGTTGACTTGAGGCCGATAAAAGGCTCAGGCGTAAATACCAAAATAAACTTAGAAGGTGCAAATCTCTGTGGTGCAAACTTGCAAGGTTTTGCTTTCAAAGACTTTGGGCCGTTAAAAGGTGCTTGTGTTGACAAAACGACTAAGTGGTTTGATGGTAAACCACCATTTAAAAGTGGTTCTTTGTTGGTTAGAAATAATGGAATGTGTTTTAGCAATTGGCCTTGTGGAGATCTTTCTGTTTTAACTAGCAAAGATACTATTGAAAATTTGGACTTTTCTTACCAAGAAATTTCTAAGTGGCTAAACAAAAGTATAATGGTAAACGGGAAACAAACTGGCCCATCTAAAAAAATAAAAACAAAGACATTTAAAAACTGTGTCTTTGACTATGCAGATTTTTCTTGGGTGGACATGCCTATAGGGTTTGATTGGTCTAAAGTTTCTGTTTCTATGAGTGATCATTATTTAAAATTAGACTCAAATGGCTTAGATTTGTCTAGTTGCAAGTTTATTAATTGTTCATTTATTGGTGCTAATATTAAAAATGTTAATTTGTCTAACAGCAAAATGATTGGTGCAAATTTAGAGGGTGCATGCTTGAATGGAGCTATTTTACATAATGTTGATCTTACAAATGCAAATTTAAAAATGGCCAACTTCGTGGACTCAGACTTAAGGGGTACAAATTTAACTGGAACCAAAAATTTTGCTTTTAATATCATAAGGTCTTCAAGGCGTTCGTGGTCTGATATTTCTGATTACCCAGAAATTAGTGGAGCCTTTGTATATGATACAACGATAAATAGTGACGGCAAAAATATAACAAAAAAATATTTTGATTCTCATAACTTAGAAAAATTAGGCGTAAAGCACTTACCAGTATATTGGAAAAAAGACGACACCCCAATTATTAATGGCGCTTACCAAGTTGGTCATTTTTTAATTAGCGAAATTTTATTTGTTAGTGATAAAAGGCTTTGTTTTGTATGCAATGGCAAAGATAAGGAAACAACTTATTATTTTTCGCTAGATAGAGAGGCAAAAGATGACAAGTTCTGGAAAGATAAAAAAGCATTTAGTTCAAAATTAAATAATATTTCAGACCCCATTAAAAGTTGTTCCATAGATTTATATGTAGACAAGAAATCAAAGGTCTATTTGCGAGTAAATATAGATTGGATAGGGTATAGCGATATAAAATATAACGATCTTTCATATATATCTTCAAACATACCTCTTAATGTCAACGAAAAGACTTCTTATTATGGGGAGATTGGTGAATTGAATGCGTGTGATGATTTTATGAAAGAGTCGTACAAACTGGTTAAAAATAAAGTTGATAAAGCAAAAAATAAAAATATTTCTTCGTGGGTGGATGCAAATAATTCTTTACAAGATTTTAACAATCGAGGCAATTCTTTAATTAATAAGTCTAGTGATGTAAGAAGAGCTTTGCGTTTTATAGAGGATGGCCAAAGATCTTTTGATATTGCAGATCGCGACCCACACTTTAATAATGATGGCAATCCTATAAACGTTTGGGAGATGGTCACGAAAGAGGCTGCTGGTGTAAAAAGAAAAGATTACATACCAGTATACGAAATTAGTGACAATCGATTGTTGTTTAGTATAGATGGCCGGTATTTCTTAGATGCAATACGCACAAAAGGAGTTCAACATGGTGAAGGTTGGTATGATTATCAAAATTATCCTACAGACGGAAAATGGATAACTCCGGTTAAGCTTGTTTCATCAGAGACCAGAGATCCTTTGGATATTGTAGTAAAAAGCGTTAGAATTTGGAAAGAGCATAAATACACAAGACATTATTACGCAATAGAGCTTACCATTCCAACATATACTTCTTCTGGTGATAAAAAGGTGTATTACTATTGGAATGGATATGATAGCAATAGATATCTTTGGTACAATGGAAAAAATATTCCTCCAATTTGCTCTTCGCCAAACATTGTTTTTCACCGGGCTCATAGCAACGGAGAAATGCATCTGACTGCGGACGGAATGTTTGGGTTGTTGTACTCTGGTGGTTTACTGAATAATTCTGGTGCCAGAAATAATTTAGGGATAGAAAGTATATGGGGCGTTGTCGATCTTAACAATGTATTAAAATATACTCTTCCGTTTGAAGCTGCTTATAATCCTGGTCCACAAAAACAACTAGATCCATTGGCTAAAAAATCTCTTGAACGGACAGCGCTTCTTATGGGAGTAGAGTTTGTTGCGAGTGGAGGAATCACTGCCTTGCCATTTGCTGCGGAAGCTGTCATGACTTCTTTAGCACAGCTTTCGGCCGTTGGAGGAAAAGTTTTAGGATTGTTTAAACATCACCATAAGCCTGTTCCAGATAGGACAAGCATCATGCTTTATATTGAATCCTTGGGCTTGATTCCTAGAAAAACTGATCCAAAAAATCTGTATCTAAGAGTTAATATTAAAACAACTGACAATAAAGTATGGCGCTTTTATTCTACAGCTCCTGTTTGGACTTTGAATCTAAAAGGTGCTACAGCATAAACCATTTAAACAAAAGAGGTTGCCAAGTAGTAACCTCTTTTGTTTAAATATTTAGTAATTGGTATTATGTGAAAAATTGCTGTCTTTTTACAAAAAGGGGTGTCTATGAGCTTGCGTGTTATATTTATTATTTCAATTTTGGTAAACATTTCTTTTTTTTCAAAAGCTGATTTTATCTTAATAAACAACGACCCAATGATGCCAGTAAGTGCATGGCAGGTATGGAAAGACCCTGCGCAGGCTGTTTTGCTAAGTAAGCATATTGATTCTGGTGGAGGAATGTCGTTAATTTCTATTCCAAAAAATCAAAAAATGGACCATTCGTACTTGTGGATTGTGCAGAATTATGGAGTAAGTGGTGGTTCTGTTTTTTCAATGCCAGAGGAAAATGATTGTTTGTATGTTAATTCTGAGTTGAAGTGCATTGCGGATTCCTGTTTGGAGAGTGTCGCATTTGGTTCCATTATTAAAAAAGCTAATCAGTCATGGTGTAAATCCGTTGCCCCCTTTGTGACTAAAGTTCAGGATATGGCGTATAAAGTTAGAGTTTCATATGCAAAAGAAGGTGTGCCATTTAACCTTCCATATTCTCCTCTTGATGGGTCGTATCAAACAATAAATCCAAATTACAGTTCAATTGACCAAGTTTATACTGGTGCGGCAACAACAGAAAAAGCTCTTCTTGAACAATTGGTCTCGACAAAACGTATGACAATGAGAGCAATTGATTTTAGTAATTATAATGGAAAAGCTAAGCCTTCAATTGCAAAGTTTGTTAATGAAAACGGGGGAAACGTTAACAAAACGTTTTTTATAGATTGTAAATTTGATAATGCTGATTTAGAAGGACTAGTCCTTGACGGAATAACATTTGAAAATTGTTCTTTTAAGGGGGCAAACTTAGCAGGGGCATACGTTCGCAATACAACTTTTTACGCCTCAGAAGTTTCAGGCATAAAAAATGTTGACTTTACAGGTGCCAACCTAAAGGGTGCAAAATTTGTTGGCGCAACAATTGAAAAGGCCGATTTTTCAAATGCACAAGTTTCAAAAACAGATTTTACAGCTGCAACATTGCGAGAATCAAATTTGTCGCAGGTTGATCTTGAGGAAATTATTCTAAATAATACAAATCTTGACGGGTCAAACTTTGAAGGTGTGGATCTTAGACAAAGCAAATGGAAACGTACCGGTAAGAAGTTTATTATTGTAAAGATTTATTACAATAATAAGACAAATTTTTCCAACACAAATTTAAAAAACACTAGGTGGGACGGCAGTATTGTAAAGGGAATGAATTTTAGCGGAGCCAATTTTACTGGCGCAAAGTTTTATGACAATTATTTTGCTGGGGCAAATTTGAGTAATGCTGTGCTTGCAACAAATTTGAGTGGTTTTGAAAGTTCTAATGGGAGAACTTATTCCACAAAGGTTTCCTTTTCGGGCTCAAATATGCAGGGAGCAAACTTTGAAGGGGCAACGGTTGGTTCAATTCAAAGAGCAAATCTTTCTGGTGCCAATATGAGGGGTATAACGCTTAATGGTTTTTTATATAAGGTAAATTTAAAAGGTACAGACTTGAGTGGAGCAACTCTTACCGGTGCAAATTTTAGCAATGATGATATGTCAGGAGCTCATTTGGATGGTGCGAACCTACAATATGCGAGTATGGGTAAAACCAATTTGAGTGGGGCAACTATAAAAAATGCAAACTTAAAGTTGGCAACGTTGTCTGGTGCAAATTTAACTAAAACACATCTGGACAATTCTAACCTTAGCCAATCTTGGATTGGTGGCGCAGATTTTACAGGTGCAGCTATGAACTATTCCACAAACTTAAAAAATGCAATATATGATGAAAAAACAAAATGGATCGATGGAAAACCAATTCCAAAAAGTATAATACGCAAGTATAAAATGGAAACACTTTCTGCTTGGAAAAGGCAAAACCCACCACCAGAAGTAGATTATTAATATGAAAATATAAATAAGACTGTTTATTAAAAAGGAGTTGTTATGACTTTTCGCTTTAGTACCATTTTTGCAATTCTGTTTTGTTTATCAAATTTGATAAAAGCAGACTTTATTTTAATTAATAATGATGCCCTTGTACCAATAAGTGTATGGGGCGCTTGGCAAAATAAGGCGAAGGTAAAGCTTTTAAACAGAGAAATTTCACCTGGAATGGGAATGGCTAATATATCCATGGCAAATAGCGGCACAAATAATCCAACGCATATATGGATTATTCCAAATTTTGGAATAAGTGGTGGCTCGGTTTTTCCAATGCCAAAAAGCAATGATTGCGTCTTTTCTTTTCCTACTCAAGATTGCTCTGTGGATCACTATTTGCAAAGCATGAGCTTTGGCACAAATACACAAAAATTGCAGCCAGAATCGTGGTGTTATACTCCTGCGAATATTCCGAGTAGTTTAAAAATTACACCAAATTGGTTTATAGAGAAAAGGGATTTGGCTAATACTGTTGTAAATTCTTTTGTGAATGTTGGGGAAGTATTTGATATA
>JABGSX010000053.1 GCA_018647505.1 bacterium
GAACTGGTCTTACAACACGTTTGGGAAGACCTGGACCACGAACCAAAACACGTTCTTTCCTTACGTCCCGACCAACAACACCTCTCATTGGAGAAACAACTTCTTTTCCTTCAGGAGGCGGCTCAGCATAAAAAGGTGACACAATCCTTCTACCAATAGCAGGCTTACCACGTTCGCGCTCTAAAGCTCTAGCCAAAGCATCTCTTGGGTGAGAAGATGGTACAGGAAGCAATCTCAAATTATAATTAGCATATTCTCCTGGAATAAACTCAGGATTATAAGTAGCAAAATTATTATCCAAATCAAAGCACATGTCTCGAACTACAAACGATTTAAATCTTTTTTCTACAAAATCATACACATTAACATTCTCAAACTTTGCATCCGCGTCACCTTGGGCATAAAAAATAAGATTTGTTAATTTTGCATTAAACCGAGGTACAATGCTCCCCTCTACAGACTCTAACTGCTCTAGCGAAAGTTGATATGGAGCCAACGGAGGAATACCAGACAAAACCGTATAAAGCTTTTCAACCAAAGCCTGCGCAGCCTCTTTGCCTTGTATAGGATAAATAATAACTCGCGGATAAACCTTTTTTTTGTGTATAATTAATTCATTTTTTCTTGGAAATTTAGCTAAAGCAATCAATTTTCCAAACTCTGTATCATCTTTTGCAGCGGCTAAAATTCTAACCAAAGTCTCTTTATACCACTCCCCCTCCAAAGACGGCATAATATGAATCTTATAATACCTTACAAGTTCTCTTCGAAGTTTAATATCACCAGCACTAGGATCAAAAAACCTATTAAAATCTAACTTAAGCAAATCTGGATCAGTATAAGAACCTCTATCGTTTTTTATTCCACGTATTCCCTTAAAGTTGTCCGAACCAAAAAACAGCGTCCAACTATCACCAGAAGGACAAACAGAAGCCGTAGAATCAACGCTCTTAAAAACTCTTTTCCATCGATTAATTATTTCTGCGTTTGTCTCTTCTAACAATGCTGCACAAAATAATCCTCTAGCTACAAACAATAAACTTAAAATCAGCACCCTTTTCATAATTTTCCTTTCGCAAAAACAATGTTATTGTTATTAAAATTTACGTTATCATCACCATCATTTTTTTAGCAACATTTTTAAAATGAAAAAATTCGAAAATAAAACTATTGGAATCTGGGGAATAGGCATAACCGGCAAATCTGCGCTCAAATTTTTGTCACATAAACACCCTAATTCAAATTTTGTTGTTACAGACAACAAAAAACCAAACTCAGAAGAAGCACAGTTTTTAAAAAAGTTAAACACTACATTCTACCCAAAAGAAAAACTGATGCCTTTTTTACAAATTTGCGACTACATAGTGGCAAGTCCAGGGATCAACTTAAACTTGTACCAAAAATTCTCCGCTAAATTCGTCCAAGAAATAGATTGTTTTTACCATGAATTTAATAAAAAAATAGTCGCCATAACTGGAACCTTGGGCAAAACAACAATCACCCACATGCTAGCCCAGATTTTAAAGAAGCAAGGAATTTCCGCTTGCTGCGGAGGAAACATAGGGGTTGGGCTTTTTGATCTTATAGAAAAACAAAACCAATATGAATGCGCCGTTGTCGAACTTTCAAGCTTTCAACTAGAGCATGCAAAGGCATTTGCTCCAGACCTGGCAATATGGACAAATTTTTACCCTAATCACTTAGACCGCCATGCAAACATAGAAGAATATATAAATGCAAAAATGAACATTTTCTCCAAGCAAACAAATTGCCAAACATGTCTATTACCTGCTGAGATAATAAAACACATTTTGCCAACCGAGTTAAATAAATATAAATGTAATTTCGCATTCTTTTCCGCAAAAAAGCCAACACATAAAACCTTTGAATCTTTCGATAAAAAAGCTCAGTGGTTTTATGTTGCAGACAACAAACTTATGCATTACAAAAATGGTTTAGAGAATATTATTGAATCCGCAGTTTTTCCTGACACAACGTTTGATATTAACTGGATCGCAATCTATTCCGCTATAACACTACTGAATATAAAGGTTCCAACAAAAAGTATTTTGAAAACAATAGAACCATTTTCTGCACACAGAATTGAATTTGTTAAAACAGTAGACGGAATTGAATATTACAACGACTCAAAAGCAACTATTTCTCAATCTACTTTGGCTGCAGTTGAAAAACTTAAAAACAAAAAAATAACTATAATTCTTGGCGGAATTAGCAAAGGGGTAAAAAGAGAAGAATTTATAAGGCAACTAAGCGGAAAAATAAAGCAGGCCATTTGCTTTGGCAAGGAAGCCAAAGAACTATATACCTGGTGCAAAAAGTTTGGAATTAACAGCACACAAGAAAAATCATTAGAAGCAGCCCTAGAAAAAGCTAGAAAAAAAACACCCGCCGGAGAATGTATTTTATTTTCTCCAGCAGGTGCAAGCTTTGATTTGTACTCAAATTATATGGAACGAGGCAAACACTTTATCTCACTCGTAGAATCACTAACCTCCAGTTGTCTTTAAAAAAACAAATGCTAAAAAACCTATTATCGCCACACGATATAAATCAAAAAAAATAAACATTCTAAAGTATTCACCCATACCTAACCCTTTTTTCAAAATAAAAAATAACTAATTATATTTGTAACACTTACAAGAAACACACCTCAAGTGTTTCTAGAAATTCGTAAACCATTTTATTTCCAGAAAACGTTCTAACGGATAAAGAAAGATTATCTCGAAGTGGTAACAAATTATGAGAAATAAACTTTTTTAATCTAGAAGAATTTTTTTGACTTTTTATCTTTTTATTTACCGCACAAACGTCATCTTCAACCAACCTCAACATTTTTTCTGGATTAAAATCTTTTTTGTATTCACGAATAAAACCAAGCAACTCTGTTTTATCTTGCTTGTTTAATTTCTCAAACGATTTTTTCCAACTTTTTGGGATTTTTATAGAAAAGGAAACTGTGATTTCGAATGAATCTTTTTTGGGAGTTTTTGCTTTGACACGAAATGATAAAACAAACAAAGAAACAACAATTGAAGCAAACATTAAAAACTTGAAAGTTTTATTCATAATTTCTCCTTTTCTTTCTGCCAGTTATTATATTTTATGATAGCAAAAAACATTCAATTTTTTCAAGATTTGCAAGCACAAAAATTGGTGCATATTGACAGATGTCAAAAACAAGTATTACGATAACGGTAATCTAAATAATTCTGGGATAGAAAAGGATACAATATGAAGCGCACTTTTATTTTGATACTTGCTCTAACAACATCAATGACATCAAGCCACAAGACTGACATGGGCGAATTCGGAAAACCAATGTTAGAACTTAAGCTAAAAATCCAAATTGCTACACTCAAAGTTTTTCTAACAAAGCACGACTTTTCATTCACAAAATCCGCAGCAGACTATTACATTAAAAAATATTATCCTTCTCCTTTAGAAAACAAACGCTTTACAACAATATTAGACGCAATGACAACGCTAACAACAGAAAAGCTTTTGAACGAAAACGGGGAACTTATTGAGTTTATAGAAGCCCTAAACATATAAAAGGAATAGAAAACAATGCGCTTTATCAGAAGACAGCTTCTTGCCGATCTAAAAATTCTTCTTTGCTTGATTAGCACATTAATCATCATCGGAATGTTATTTATTTATTCTTCCAGCTCAGTATTTGCTTTGGACAGATTTGGAAGCGCGCATTACTTTGTAAAAAAACAAATTTTTGGATTATTTTTTGGCCTTGTTGGTTTGTTCATTTTTTCTATTTTGCCTCTCGAATTTTTGCGCAAATTAAGCCCGTTTCTCTTTTTTGGATCTTTAGGTTTAACAGCAATGACTTTGATTCCAAAATTTGCAACAACAATACACGGATCAAGTCGTTGGTTATCTTTAGCCGGGTTTTCATTTCAGCCAAGCGAGCTGCTAAAAATTTCATTCATCGTATATCTTGCACACATAATATCTAAAAAAGAACAAAAACTTTTTTCATTTATATATGGTTATTTACCATTTTTAATAATTCTTGGAATAACTGCTTTAGTCTTGTTAAAACAACCAGATTTTGGATTAACAGTAACACTTTGCGCAACAGCATTTTTATTGTTTTTTGTGGCCGAATGCAAATCTAAATATTTGATTATAACACTTTTAAGCTCCATTCCAGCAATTGTCGCTCTTGTATGGTTTAAGCCATACAGGCTACAAAGATTTTTAACATTCTTAGATCCATGGAAAGATCCTAAAGGAAGTGGATTCCAAATAATACAATCACTAATTGCCATAGGTTCTGGAAACTGGATTGGTGCTGGCATCGCACAATCGAAGCAGAAATTCTTCTACCTTCCAATGCAACATACAGACTTTATTTTTTCAATAATAGCAGAAGAAACTGGCTTTATTGGATGCACAATTTTAATAACGCTTTACGTGTTTCTTATTTATTTTGGAATGCGTATAGCCTGGAGCCTAAAAGAAACTTTCAGCTCCTTTGCTGTCCTTGGCTTTACAATTTTGGTTGGGCTTCAAAGCCTAACCAACTTTTTTGTATCTGTGGGCCTTTTACCAACAAAAGGAATAGGGCTACCATTTGTAAGCTTTGGTAGTTCAGGCCTTGTAGCCCTTTTGTGTTTGCTTGGCGTAATTATAAATTGCGTCCTTGAAGTCAGAATATAAAAAAATTATTTTTTCTTATTCCAGTTCATTGCCAATTCAACAAGAAGGCTAACTCCAACCCCAGTTGCACCATTTCCCAAATAGGGCCTGTCTGGAACATTAAATGCGGTACCACCAATGTCTATATGTGCCCACTCAGTCTCTTTAACAAACTCTTTTAAAAATAAGGCTGCTGTAGTTGCTCCAGCATAATAACCTGGCTTTGAAGTATTTCTAACATCCGCTATATCTGACAACATAGCTTTTCTATAATCAGAATCAATTGGTAAAGGCCAAACTTTATCACCTGTTATGTTTCCAGCCTCTTTTATTTTTTCTATTAAATTTTCGTTGCAACTGAAAAGACCAGAGTAAAATGGACCAACGGCATATACACAAGCCCCTGTTAATGTTGCTATGTCAATCATTACATCAGGCTTTAACTCTTTTTCTGTATAAGCCAAAGCATCGGCCAAAATTAATCTACCTTCCGCGTCAGTATTAAGAACTTCTCCTGTTTTTCCGTTGTAAAATGTAACTATATCACCGGGCTTTAAAGCACCATCTCCTGGCAAATTTTCTGTAACAGCAAGAACTCCAAAAACATTAACATCTGGCTTTAATTGCGCGATAGCCTTCATTGCACCAAGAACTGCTGAGGCACCAGACATATCTTCTTTCATTGTTTCCATTGACCCAGGACCCCTTGATGGTTTTAAGCTAAGACCTCCAGAGTCAAAAGTGACACCCTTTCCAATAAACGCCAAAGTTTTTGCATTTTTTTTGCTTGTTTTATATTCAAGAATTATGAATTTGCAATCCTGCTCTGACCCACTTGAAACTCCTGCAAGACCACCCATTCCCATTTTTTTTATTTGGTCTTCTCCAAAAACTTTTATTTTAAGCCCTTGCTCTTTTGCTATTTTTCTGGCCTCTTCTTCTGCAATAGCCGGATAAAATTTATTAGCAGGAAGATCAATCCATCGTCTTGCTTCGTTAACAGCATTTCCTAAAACTTTTGCTAATTCGACCCTCTCTTCTATAAGTTTTTTATTTTTCCCTTTAGAAACAAGAATAAGTTCTTTTAATTTTTTATCTTTTTTTTCTTTTGAAGTTAAAAACTCATTAAATTTGTAACTCGCAACAATGGCAGTTTTAACTGTTTGATGTGCAAAATAAGCCTCATTTAACTCTTTAAACTTTTTGCAGCCTTCTGGGATTTCAATCGCCAGAGACTCAATATTATTTTTTTCCGCCAAACCAATAGCTATCCCAATTGCTTGACGATAATTTTCTGCTATTTTTTCCATTTTATTGCAACAACAACCCATACCAACAAAAAATACATTTTTAAACCCGTTTTTTTCTGGTATCAAAATTGAAACAGAGCTTTTGGCCTTACCTGTAAAATTTTGTTTTTTAAAAAGCTTAAGAATATCAATTCCAAACTCTTTTATTTTGTTTTTGATATCTTTTGAAACCTCAAAACCATCCTCTAATATAAAGGCTATTCCATCTGTTTTCACCTCAAGAATAGACTCTGTAATCGTATTAATTTTTACCATAAAGATCCCCTGTTTATAGAATTATTATTTTCAATAATTTACAGCTTATTTAAAAAAAACAATTGTGTTAAGCATAAAAAATCCCACAGCAAAGCAAAGTACTGTGAGATTTTTTATCATTTAATAATAATTATTTCCTTACTGTAGCCCTAGGTTTACCGGCTGCATCCGTACCACCATTGCCTGTAGTTACACCAGAACTACTTGTTGTGGCATTTTGGCGCTGCTCATCTGTCATGTTGTCATTACCACCAGTTGTAGTACCTCCACCAGACGGTTGCGAAACTCCTCCTCCAGTTGACATTGTACCAGAACTACCACCAACACCAGAAATACTTCTAGTTTGTGCATCCTCTCCTGATTCTCCAGTCATTTGCGCTGCCATGAGCTGGCTCAACGATGAGGGAGACCTAAACGACAATATTGGCGTTGTATTTACCAATTCTGCTGAGGCACCAGGAAGCCCACTTGGAATTGATGTAGGACAATACCGTAAATTATCAAGTAACATATCTAACTGACTTGCCAATAATCCATACCCTGTAGGATGCATATGTTCATCATATAACGTACCATCTGCTAAGTTTGCATAATATCCGCTCAATGATCCATAATAATCAAATGCTGCGTCAGCACTTGTTATTCCATATACATATTGCTGCGCCATTGGAAGATACCAAACGCCTTTAAACTTCAGCGTATCGCCCCACTCTTTATTACTTGCAGCACCAATCATCAATTGCCATGCGCCAGTCACTGGGCCACCACTAACAATAGCGGCTCCTTTATTTCCTGTTACAACAATGCCAGGTGTTCCACTCTTCCAGCCACCCCTTCCCTCAAGAGATGGAATCAATCTTGGGCCTCCGGCAAAGGTATTACCTAATGCAACCTTCCACAAACTACGTAGGAAGAATGTCATTTGCTCTGTCGTCATTGTTTTATATTCAGGTGAATAAGTAATTACTTTGCTCTTTCCATCACTTGTCGTGGAGTTTATCTGAACAAAAGGTGATCCAGATGTATGCTCCTGATCAGCCCCATCTGCACTAGCCGCCAACGACTGAACTTGAACAGCCCCACCACTAGTAAGAGAGCCTTGTCCTCCAAGCCCTGTAGTGCTCGTAGAGCTTGCAGGAGCACTGCTTAGGAATGTTTTATTCCTCTTTATAGTAATATCTACAGAAGGTACTGCTACACCATTCTTAGTATACGCACCAACAGTAGGCATCGTTATTGTAAAATCATCTGCCGTATCGGTTGGATAAGTCGCTGGAGCTTTATAAAGAACACCATTCCAAAGTAAATGGCTTACATTGCTGAATGTATTATCACTAAATATATAAGCATAATTATTATCAGCAGAGTTATATTCAGGCTGAGGAGCACTCTCCTTGGTTGACATATAATCCAATCGAGAGCAATTACTGCCACCTGTAATCTTATATGTACCACTTAAAACACTATATTCGCTAGTATCAAGATCTAACGTATATACTTTATATCCCTTCAAAGTCCTAGGATAATAATGCACCTCAATGGATGGCAAGGAATACCAAAGGGTGTCATGATCAGTTGCCCCAGCCGAGCTCTCGCCAGACTCATAGGCTGAAGAAGTATCATCGTATTCATCTTCTTCAGATCCTTTAATTGCCATCATCTTGTACACAATAGGGTTTTCCGTTACACCTGTTGGCAAAGGACTATTTGCAGAATACTTATAACGAGGATATTCCGGAACTTGCGAAGTACTCCCGTCGGCATTCGTTAACGTAATAGTGTCATACAATGACTGCACAAAATGATTATAACGACTATAGCTACCCTTATATTCAAATGAATACGTTTCAAGATCATGGTCATACCTTGAGACCATAAAACCACTATCCAAAGACAACGGATTTCCGTTTGCATCAAGTTTTTGCGCAATGTTTACGGTCTGTCTTCTAGGAGAGCCATCAACACTTGCCGTAAAACCAGAACCCATATCAATGTAAAGATCATTAGAATCAGGGGCCATTACACGTGTCCATTTGCCATCACTTCCTTGGGCCCAAGTTTTACCCTTCATTCGAGCAACAAAGGCTTGAAGAGGTTCGTTGTAATAGTATTTAAAATTCATCTCTTTGTAAGAACTCGTGATTGAAGTGTTAAATTGTTGAATATATGTTGAAGTTCCTTTTCTAAGCCCGGGTAATAACATCTTATTTGCCAAGATTGTAACGACTGATGGATCATATTCTATCATCCCTGCAGGACACATGAACCCTGGACGAGGGAATTTGGCATCGGAACTTACAATCATTGCATGTTTAGCAGTATCTCCCGTTGCAGGACCAGCAAATGGCATTGTTTTATCTGCTGATGTCATTGGGAATGGAGGATGAGGAACCGGAACACCAAGACTTTGGGTTCCATCTGGTTTTACGCGCACCCCATGGCGCTGCCGCATACTAATAAGACTCCAGCCAGTAGATGCATAATGAGGATTAAACGTACCATCTTGCTCTTTCACATAAAATATACCAAGAGCAAAGTCTTTTCCTTTTTGTTTCCCTCCAGCATTAAAGTCAAAGTATGTTGTACCAACACCAGTTGTAGCATCACCCGGTTGATACAAGTAAAATTTGCTATTAGCTGTTGGATTTTTATGTACAACAGGATTACCATCCGAGTCTTTATCTGGTCCTTTTGTCACAATAAGAGGATAAGCTTTAAGATCGCTGTATGGATATGCCAATGTGGCAGTAGAATCAATCAATGGCAAGTCAAGATTTGGAGGAAAACGATTTTCTTCTTGATCTTCCAGTTGCTCTCTTTCTGCAATCTCTTGCTTTTCACTTGCTGCAGTAGTTGCATGCAACGCCTTTATTCTATTCTGCAAAGCCCCATCAACGGCCTTTCCTGACCGACTGGCAACAATAGAGATTAAGGTTTGTGGAAGGTTAGACAGGGTAACAGTTGCGCCTGAGACCTTTTCTCCGCTAAAGAAAGCAACATAACCTGATCTAGAATAAATCTTGCCATCTATAAGACTAACGATAGAATCTGTGTCTTGGCTATTTACAGGAATTCCCCAATTATAAGCCGTTGGCTTTCCATTACTATCCTTAGTAGAAACAGAACGTGCAACATAGTAATCTGTAATTACAGGATCATAATTGTTTAGAGCTTTGGCTACAGGATTTGCGCTTGTGTCAAAATCAATAAGGGCATATATGTAGTTGTTATTTACAACTTGCTTAACACCAAGCCCAAGCGTGAAGTTATAGAAATGATATGGATACTGTTGATTTTGTATGGCAATAAGAGAAAGCTCTTGTGATTCTGTAATTTTGGCTTTTAGTTTAAGCGGTATAATAGTTTTCTGTGTCGTTTCTACGTTCTTAACAAGTTGAGTAAGTTGTGCCTGAGTAGACGCAATATTTGCAACCGGACCAATAGACTTTCCTGTTGAACGGTCATTCTGCTTATAATTTTGGCTATAAACATTGCCATTTGTAAGACTCACAAGATATTTTGTGTTTGGCCCAAAAGCATCTCCCAACCTTGAAGTACCATCTGCACTGCCAGACCCAACAAGAAACTCATTAGGAAAATCAGGTCCAACATAAACAAAGGCACTAGCAAGAATATCTTTTATTCCTGTAGCATTAATATAGACTCCGTAGAATGAACCAGGCTCAAAATTAAACGGCCCAAGGTCTTTAGCCAACATATCAGCATTAAAAATCGAAATAGATTGTTCCCATTGCAAGTAAGAATTGGATATTTTTGATTGCCACGTATTATATTCAAAAGGTTGCGTGGCATACTTAGTAGGAGTCATACTGCCATCCGCGCCTCTTTTTGCAACAAGCCATCTTTCGTTCTTTTGTTCCCACTGATTTGACTCCATTCCACCAGTGGAATTTACAAATTTATTCCTAAGTAAGAACCATGGGTATACTGGAGCCAACCCCTTTGAGGTTTTTTGCTTCATTGGCAAATCACCATAAAATAACGCCAGCGGATTTACTTTAAGAAGAACATCAGAAACTGCTGAGTTAGGGTATCTGTAACACTTGTTATTAAGCGTTTGCCTATCTTTTGAAGTACATGCTGATAAATTATATGAGTTAAAGAAAGGATCCATTGTTGCATCTTTATATAGTTTTGGGTAATTATATGGATTATTATTTGTTGGCATAAACAATGAATATAACGGCCAGGCAATAGTTTGCTGTGTAGAAGCACCCGCGGAAGGTTGTTTCAAATACAATGATTGATTATATTCAAATGCATTCTTTTGGATTGTATCAGTGGCTGGCAAAAGATTCTTATCGTAAATCTTTGAAGTTACCAAACTAGCATAGTGTGTAATATTTCTGTTCGGCAAAAAAGTAAGTATAAACGAAGGATCAGCACTATCATTATTATAAATAAGTGGAATAATGTAATCATCATTTCCGTCTGTATTTGATAAAAATTCATAATTATAGTTAATACATGTAGCTGCTACAGCTGGGGCTGTTGCCGTTGCTGCGACAGATGGCGTATAAACTACAGTATTAGGTCTTTCCAATAAAGCCGTCGCTTTGCTAACAAATGGATTTGAAATTGTACTTGTTGTACCTGTCACCGTTGCAGGATCGACAGCAAATGAAACACTGCATGTCATTTTACCACCAGAACCCGGCGTACAATCTAAGACCTGCGTAGTTCCATTTACACCAACATTAGTAATTTTTCCATTTTTTACGGCAATTCCATAAGGGGCAATAATAAAACGTTTTTTACCTGAAGCCAAACTATAAGTCATACAACCAGCAAGACATTGATATCCCTGATTTGCACCAGACGCAGGAGAAATGTGTGCAACGATAGGCGCTGAATCAGAACTATTCAATTGTCTAAAAATGTATGTATACTTAGCCGATTTACCATCGTACGTGAGGTTAGCCCACCCAAACACACTACTAGAAGCACTAGCTGGCGCCTCAAAAAAGAGGTGTCCTATATCACTTCCAGAAGGAGCAAAAAATGGATTGCCTATTCTTGCTACACTTTTTACACCATCTACCTGTTTGGTAACAACTGAAAGTTGTCCACTCATATTTTTTTGAGTATCTATAAATGTTACAGAATTTCCAACCGTGCTTGTGTCCTTGTTTCTTAAAGCTCCATTACAAACTGTAGAATTCCCAGAAATTGCCTTGCATTTCCAGCCTTTTGGACCCAATAATCCTTCACACGAAAGCATACGCTCTACTCTTGGCAAATTTTCTTGCCACGTGTATATAGGAACAGCCGGCGCCGCAATCATTGTCGGATCAATACTTATAGAATGCCCACCAATCAAAAACGGTCCTTCGTTGCGAAGCTTGCTCAAATATTTTTGGACTACACCAAGTTGATTTTTTAGAGAACTAGTTGCTGAGCCTGAAATTGCAAGTCCTTGATATGCAGGATTGGTTGAGAAAAACTTGTTATAAGCCGCTCCATACTGAGAAGTATCTTGCCCCAAAAAGTCTCCAGTTTTTGCATTGTAAACACTAGCGTCAAGCAAACTGATATATTTGAAAACCTCTGTGTTTGGAAGGTATAAAGGAACGTCTTTTTTCCCAGTAGGAATAGGAATCAAGGCCGGAATTAGGTCTCCACCTTCATCTGCAGCAACAACATAATCATACAAGTCACTTTGAATATCTACAGGAGCATGGTCATGAATAACATCATAGTAACCACCTTTGTCAGAATCATTTTTTCCTGCGTCTTGGGTCATATAAACCCACATGTTTTCCGAACCATAATAATTAGGAGTATCGGAATAATCATCCTTTCCTGTTGAATCTGTAGCCGTATAAATTTTTGCAACCGTGTTTTTCCCAAGAAGATCTATACCGCGCAAATTCCACGGGAATGTTCCAATTTGACAAGAATAACCAGTTTTTCCACCATCCAGAGTTTTCTCTGCGGCACTTGTTACATAATAAGTGTTAGGTTTCTTGCTTGTTGAAACCGTAAAAGCCTTCTTTATAGCATCGTTACCAGTGTACTCAGCATGCATCCCAGACAAAGACATATCACCAGTTGTATAATTATAGGTATTAGCATGATCAGTTCCAACTCGGCCAACCCAAGGAGCAATCTGGTCTTCAATTGTTTTTACACCAGCACCAGGCTGTTGCTTTCCTCTCAATGCAAAGACAGGGTCTGTATCATCAGACGGATCTCCTGTGTCAACAAAGTTATATCCAGTATTTGCATGTACTGCTTTTCCAGAAAAGTTTGGTGAACCAAAATAAGATCTTCCCCAATTACCATATTCGCCAAAAGTCCAAACATAATTTCCATAGTAGTAATCGTCATCAGTAAGGCTAAACAAATCTATATTTGTAACACCAAACATAGTTGAACCTCCTACCGCACCCCAAATAGCCTTTGAAGAGCTTCCAGCCGATCCTAAATGTTGTTCTGATGGTGTGCCATCTTTTGGAACAGCTATATAAACAAATGGTGTACACGTAGGTTCCTCTTGACAAAGCAATGGCAACGGTATTTGAAGCTTCATTCCGCCAAAACTTTTTACACCTGCTATTGTCTTTAGCAACGCTGCCTTTTGAGCTGCCGCCATCATTACCTGCTCAATAATACCAGGAACCATAAACACAACAGCTTGAGCTAGCAACTCTCCAACCCATTTACAACCACCTTTAACCTTGCTTTTCCATTTACCGTCAATGTTGGTATTTTTTGCCTCTTCCAGACTTTCGCGAGCCTTCGCCTCTTTTGCAGCCCCTTCCGATTGCATATCTCTTATTTCATTATCTGTCATTGGCCGATCTCCGCCAGTAACATTTTTATTTGTAAGATTTCCATCTTTATCAAATGTAAGGCGACCTTCACCTTCTCCTCCGCGGAATACAGGATCATTCCTAAGTTCTGTAAGGCCATCAATTTTTTCTGGTAAATTATCAAGCTCAAGTTGCTCGCTATCAGTTAAACTCCCTGACGAAGCCTTCTCTGTTAGCTGTTGTCTGCGTTTTTCAAAAGTGTCTATTTGGTCATCCAGGCTGGCATTTCTCTGCGTAATTCTATCTTCAGCAGAACTCATTTTCCCTTTAATATCTTTGTATTTTGCTGCATCCGTATCACTTAAAGGATTTCCGTCTTTACCCATTGGTATACCATCTTCGCCAACGGTAACATCTCCAAAGCCCGATCCATCTGCTGCCTTAAAGCTTGTTGCTTCTCGACTTGCTCCTTCCATGTCGCCCGTAAGCGATCGATCCTGTACTCTTGTTTCAAGACCCGCTTTAGCGTTGGCTGTTCTTTGTATTTTTGCTTCTCTACGCTGTTCAAAAGTTTGCTTCTCTTTTACTTCTGGCTCTTTTGCGCCACTTGCCTCGGCTTTTGCCTCAGTCCTTGCGGCTCGCTCCTCTTTCCATTCTTTGAATTTTCTTTTTGCTTTGTCCAGAGGGCCTTCTTTTTCTGGCTGAGCCTCTTCAAGAGCCTGCTCTGCGGCGTCTGCCTCTTCTTCAACAGCCTTCTGTGCTGCTGCTTCATCTTCTGCAGCCTTTTCTTCCGCTGCTTTTTCTTCTGCAGCCTTTTTTTCCGCTTCTTTGTCTGCGCCTTCTGCTTCTTCTGTTTCTTCTCCTTCACCCGCTTCAGGTTCCTCCTCAGGAGCGCCCTCTCCGTCTTCGACCTCTTCTCCCTCTGGAGCGCCTTCTTCCGGACCCTTCATCTCTGCAGGAGCCTCAACCTTTGGAGCCTCCAACTCAACCTTGAGCTTTTGTAGCGGAGTTCCCTCTGGAGCCTTATCCATTGCACCGCTCCAAGCCTCAGGATTCTCTCTAGCCACATCCTGAATTGCGCCATCTAATTGTTCTTGAACCTGCTCAGGCGTTAGATTTTCATCGGGTCCCAAACCTTCTTTAGCTGTCTTTATTCTTTCTTCAAAATTTTCTTTGACCTTAGCAGCTTGTTCTTCAGCTGACTTGGATTGCGCCTCAGGAGTTTCACCGTCGCCCAATGCCTCACGTCCCTCACTTCCAAGACCTGCGTCCTCCAGGGCTGTTGCTCCCCTTTCAGCACCCCCAGCTGCACCTTCAGCCGCACCCTCTCCAACACCTTCCATTGCTGACCCAATAGATTCATCCAACGCCTCCATCTCGCCCGCTACTAACACAGAAGATTCGAAGAATAAAGTTGCACTTGAGAACATTAAAAATAAAACAAAAATAATTTTTTGAATTTTGGAGGTCATACTCGTCCTTTTGTATAAGATAAAACTTCCGATTTACAACTCGTTTTATGGACACACTAAAACATTATTGTACAATCTTCAAGAGTTTTTTATTTTGGACGCAAAAAAACGCACAGGATGAGGGGGAGAGAGAAACATCCTGTGCGAAAAATAACAATTTTTTATTTTCTAGCCACCAATTCCAAAGCCAATTCCAAAGTACGGGCCTCTTCTATATCGACGGCCTCGCCAATATCGGCCGCTCCATGATGGGCCATATAAAGAATCCCAACGGCTATAAAATGGACTTACAACAACAGGGGCTGATTCTCGCGCAAGTTTTTCTTCATGCTTTCTATTCTGGTCTTCTTTAATTTCGTTTACAAATACATTCTCAATAGCACCACGCAACTCAAATGGCAAAAGTTGTTTTTCTATACGCTCACCACCAACAGGGGAACCATATTTGAAAAAATCATAAGTAGGATTAGTTTTTATCCCTAAAGAACTTACCAACGATTTATTTTTGTCATTAGAACCGTCAACAACAACAAAATTTACTTCCGCATCTTTATACCGGTCTGTTTGGCTTGCTGTTTTAAATTGTTCTACCAGTTCATCTAATTCATCATCTTGTTGCTTTAATGAATAATAAAGCTTCTTAGCTTCTTGTTTGTTTTCCCCTTTAGATTTACGCATTTGTTTTTTTGCCTCACGCAGTTGCTCATCAACGTTAAAATAAAAAAAGGAAACCGCTAGCTGCGTTTTGCCTAAATCTTTAAAAAAATCATCACCCGAACGACCAACATTGAAAAACCCATACAATTGACGAACGAAAAAAACATATGCTAAAAACAGAATTATTATTTTAAATGTCATCTCAACTCCCCTTTTTGTTTTTCCACTTGCTCCTTCACACTTTTATCATACAATAAAATCTTTTCAATCTGCAATACTTTATTGTAATAATACATGCAAATTATTTTCTACGTGTGTTGATTACAACAAAAAAGGGCAAAAAAAATCCGCTCGTTTTCTAGGGAGCCCGGACGGGCAATTTGAGTAAAAACGAACGGATAAATTAGAAAATAATCTATTGTGTCGCTATTCGTGTTCTTTTTCTTGGCGACTTTGGACTTTTATTTTTTCTAGCACCTCATCAACAAATCTATACAATTGACGTTTTTTAAGAGAACTGGAAATCATTTTTACAACTTTGCCCTTTGTATCAAAAGCACATAAGGTTGGAACCGTTTTTGCTCCAACCTTATAGGCAATTTCTTTTGCACCTTCTGAGCTAATATTTGCTGTGAGAAATTTGACTTTATCTTTCATAAAATTAGCAACCCGCCTGATTATGTGCAGCATATGGACACAACAAGGGCAACCGTCAGACGTAAATTCTAAAATTATGGGAACTGGAGAATTTTTAATTTCCCTGTCAAGCTCCTCGATGCTTCCAACACTGGATATTTCTTCTTCTATAACATCAGAGTCTTCAAAATAATTCGCCTCGAGCTCCTGAGCAACATGCTCAGTAAATCCACAATTTTCAAGAAAAGACAACGCATCAAGTGCAGCCCTGATGCCATTTCCGGCAGCCACACCAGCTTGACGATATCTGTTATCCGCAACATCACCAGCAGCAAAAACACCAGGGATGTTTGTAGATTGTCCAGAGCCTTGAATTTCAATAAAACCGTTTGAATCTGTATTTATATATTTACTAAAAATTTTTGAATTTGGCTTATGTCCAATTGCCAGAAAAATTCCATGTGTAGTAAAATCTGTAAGCTGATTTGTTTTATTATCAAGAACTGTGACACTTGTTATTTGATTGCCGTCTCCATTTATTTTTTGAATTTCCGTGTTGTAAAGAACATTAATTTTATTGTAAGCACTAAGTTTGTTTTGCATGTGAGCAGAAGCCCGCATGGTGTCACGTCTGACAAGAATTGTAATTTTGTCTGCATAGGTAGATAACTGCAAAGCCTCTTCGACCGCCGAGTCTCCACCACCAACAACAACCACCTCTTTTCTTCTGTAATACGGTGCATCACAAATTGCGCAGGTTGTTATCCCCCTGCCCCAATATTCCTTTTCTCCTGGAACACCAAGCTTGTACGGAGTAGAACCTGTAGTAATAATTACGGATAAAGCGTGAAGTGTACGATCTTCTGTTTTTAGCACGAATGGCCATGTAGAAAAATCAACTTCGGTAATAGTATCAGTAAAGAAATCAACCCCAAACCCTTCTGCCTGTTTTCGCAGGTCTCTTATAATATCTGGTCCCTTTATTTTACTTTTTCCTGGCCAGTTTTCTACCCATGTTGTTTCTGTAAGCTGACCTCCAGGCTTGTTTCCATTTACAACAAGACTCTTTACTTGTGCCCGACCACCATAAATCGATGCGGTCAATCCCGCAGGACCGGAGCCAATTATGGCTATTGGAACCAAGTTTTCAGCGTCGTAAGCCCGTTGAATATCAAATGCCGGAACAGTCCGATCCATTTCTCCCGCTCTGTGAACATATAACTTTATTGCTAAAACCCCACCTAAAAGGAGGCCTATTGCGAGTATTTTTAGTTTGTTCATTTCAACCTCTTTTGCCCTTAACAACATTTATAATTTTCGTCTGCCGAACTTTATTATCTATTTCAAAATTTATAAATTGACTAAAATAAAGGAACTCTTTATCATTGATAGGACAATTACCAAGCATAGCGTAAAATTTCAATAACCTAAAATTTAATTCTTCTTCATGACAAATACAACAAAATGCCAAACTAAACTAGTTATTTTTTCCGTTTACTTAGTTTTGTCAACGATCTTTTTCGTTCCGAGCTCCCTATATTCTTTAGTACAAAAAAATGCGATCAAAGATCAACAAGATTGTAAAAAAGAATTTTTGGAAAATGAGGAAATCCTCAGCCAAACATTATATCAGTTCAAAAAGCTCGACATCATTTTGGAACACGTTGGACAGGCTATTAACCAAGAGAAAGTCTTGGTTAAACAAAAAGATGATCTGATCGAAAAAATCACACAACTTCGCAAAGAAATTCACACACTCATAAACAAACCTTATCCATACGTAACGGACAAACTTTTACATGTCCATATCCATTGCTGTAAGGGCTTTATACAGCACACCTCTCGTTGTATAACGACAGACATTACACAACTTCCAATTTACGATGTTGAGTCATGGATTCCTCAAGAAAGAAGAACTTCCGACACGAAAAGAAAACTTATAAAACAACTGATAAAAAATAGAACAGCACTTGAGCAACTTAAAAAACAATCCGATGAAGTTGGACTTACCAGATGGAAAAAAATATTTCGTTATCTTGACGATAAAAGAGTATTTCAAAGAGTAGGCAAAAGCTTCGCAATACTTGGTCTACTGGGCCACATTTCTTTATACATGTCAAAAAAAACAATAGAAGACTGGACAAGAAACAAACATGGGCTGAACTGGATATATGATTTTAAAAATTGGATTGGGGAAGGTCCAGATCTAAACACACTTCACGAACTAAAAAATGAAGAAGAACTAAGAGGCCCAGGCACAATTATTAATGAAATTCGAAGAGCTATAAAAGTTGATTTAAGTCCTGGATACATACATTTTCCAATCTTTACGGCATTGGCATCTCCACTTCACGGTGATGTTATAGACTGGGCAAAATGGTTCAATGCTAGACTACACAATATAAGACAGAAGCTTACTGGCCGACGGCTACAGAAAGATGAATCATTTATGGAGGCCACAATATCACGCAAACGCTTTAAGGATCTTGTTGGACTTGAGGACGCAAAAGAAAAGCTTATGGACGTGGTCCGTTACGTTGTTGATCCTGAAAGATTTGACCGCTCTGGAGCCGCAATAGAAAAGGGGTACCTGTTAGAAGGGCCAACGAGAACAGGCAAAACATTCATAGCTGAAGCTCTCGCGGGAGAAATAAACTCAGCACTAGAAGAAAACGGTGAAGTCCACCGGTGTGGATTTCAGGTAATCAAATGGTGGCAGTTAATGCGTGCTGGAAGCTTAAAGGCCATTATTAAAAAGGCAAAACGTCATGCTCCATGCGTATTATTTATAGATGAAATACACCTGCTGAATCTACAAAGCTCTATGGATTCAGGACTTCTTAGCGATTTTCTTACAGAAATGAGCGGATTAGATCAAGATGAGAAAAACAGGATTATTCTTGTTGCAGCAACAAATAAAATAGAAAATCTCGAATCCGCACTTCTTCAACACGGACGCTTTGGAACAATCATACACTTTGAAAATCCTAAATACGAAGACCGCAAAAAATATTTTGAACAGGAGCTAAAAAAACTAACAGTTGACCTGGACATTGTAGACGCAGATACTTTGACAAAAAAAACCGAAGGCTGTTCCTATGGTGACCTAAACGCCATAGTAAAACAAGCTCAATTTCAGGCAAAGGTTGAAGGAGAACCTCTTTCTGAACATCATCTTGTCAACGTAATTCATATAAAAGCAAAAAAGATTTTGGACAATCATGACCCACTTTCAACAAAAGAACGTAAGGTGATCGCAGCACATCAAGCAGGAAGAGCTCTTGCGCATATACTTCTTAAGGGAGCCGATGTTATTGACATGGTAACAATCAAAGCAATTGCTCGAACACCAAAAACAAAATCAATATTATTCGAAGACTTACGACAAGAAGAAGGTGCTAGCGCCTCAGACGACTCAAATCCAAAAGTTGCTAGATTAACAATTGAGTACGGAGCGGTGTTCACTTATCGAAATGATGAAAACCTAAAACTTGACGATGAAAAGGAAGTAAAAACACAATGCAAAATTATTCTTGCTGGACATGCAGCTGAAGAAGTTTTATTAGGTTCTACCGGCTATTCTTACCATCCTAGCGACAGACAATCCTCAATAGAAAAGATGGCCATGTTATTAAGCAAAAACGTTTCTTTTAAACTGCTTACAAAAGCTAAGAAGGAGGAAATCAAAAAGCAGGCATTTGAAACAATAGAAAAATATGCAGAAGAGATTAAGCAACTATTGCTAGTCAACAAATCCGAGCTAACAAGTCTTACTTGGGCCCTCCAGGCCCGAAAAACTTTAACTCGAGATGAGATATTCGAAATTATTGAAAAAAAAGAAGTTGTAGGAACAGAGGCACAAGGTTGAAAATTGCTGTATAACCCCCATTTTCAAAAGGATGATAATGGTGAGTAATTCTTACAAGAAAAGACTCTCGTCCCTGACAAGTATTGTTTTGTCTTTGTTAATTGTCGCTTCTAGCTCTAGCGCGACTAGTTCTGAGACGACAAAAAGCATGCGCCGTTTAGCCATAAAACATTTAGGTACAATCGGTTACTGCCTTGATCACATTGGCCAAATGAATTGGAATCTTGCTTATGATTTTAAAAATGAACAGTTTCCAAAAGATTTAAAACATATTTCAACACAATGCAAGACTTTAAGAAGTAAAACTTCATCAGCCACAGAGAAAGAACTTGTTGAAATATCCTCAGCAGTACAACACTATTTGACAGTGTTTAATTCAGGAATAGCACAACAAAATCTGCAGGATCTCGACAAAATAACGATCCTAGAAAAACCACTAGAAGAAATTGTTGAACAAAACGACATTCTTGTTCAAATCATGAGCAAAAAGGCAGAAGAGGCTGGGCTGACAATTTGGAACAAGCTCATTAGAAAATACGATGACTTTGCCGTTCGCTTTAATTTGAAGAAAAATATAAAAAGAACTTTTGAGTGGGGACTTGCAGCATATCTTACAAACTCTCTATTTCAATCTGACATCGTTGAAGTTGCAAATTGGGGAAAAGATATTGCAATCAAAGCAAAAAAACAAGTACTTGGTTCAAAAAAAATAAACATTGATCTTGGAGAGTTCTTCAAAGATGCACCAAAACTTGCTCTTGCTAAATCAACCGGCCTAACAGCAATGGCAGCAACGCAGGTTGGGGAAGACGTAAAAGACATGTTCAACTGGACTTTGGAAAAAATTGCGATGGCATACAAGTACCTAAAGGGTGGGCACTATCTAATGCCTGTTTCCAGAGCAATAAAACCAATCTTTTCGTTCAAACACCTTGTAGGCTACTCATTCTGGAAAGCAGAATACAGCAAAGTTAAAAAGTTCTTAAAAAATCCAGACTTCTTTGTACGAGCAGGATTACCAATTCCAAGGGGCTACATTTTTGCGGGCCCGACTAACAGCAGCAAAGGATTCTTTGCTCATTGCGTAACAGGGGAAATTAACGAATACCTAGAAAGCGTAGGGCAAAAAGGTAACTTCAGGCTTATGGAAGTTCACGCTTCTGAAATTTTACGCGATAACGGATTGGAAAAAATATTCCACGACGCACGAAAATACGCGCCGTGTGTATTGTTTATTAGAGAAATCGAGTTGCTAGGCTTAGCCGGAAAAAACGACCTAACAGCGAAGCTTTTTGATGAAGTTGAAAAAACAATTGACAGAGAACGCAAAAAACAAATTATTGTTATCGCAAGCACAAATAAACCAAGCTCAATAGATGTAACACTAAGACAAAAAGACCGTCTTACAAAAACACTGCGATTCTACAAACCATCATTCGAAGAACGAAAAGAATTCTTTGAAAAGGCACTAAGTCTTAGAAACCTTAACCCAGAAGAATTTGATCTCGATTCACTTGCTAACGATACAGTCAAATTTTCTTTTGGAAAAATTAATGCCTACGTTAATAAAGTTCTTATTAAAGCAAAAGGAAGAGGTATTCCAATTACACAGGAACTTTTTGATTACACCTTTGATCAAAAAATACGGTATATCATAACAAGAAAACCAACAATTCCTCAGCACGAAATTTCAATCATTGCAGCGTGCCTAGCTGCACAAGCAGTTGTTCATACAGCTCTTGATGCAGAAGGAGATTTAACTAGGGTAACTATTAGTGGAATTTTTGGATCTAACCCAAAACGTAAAGATAGCGGTGACCTTGGGATTGAATATGGAAAAATATTCATCGAACACGGGGAAGACCACTGTGGAATAGGCACAGGAGCAGAGGCTGTAAAAAAAGCTAAGCGATTCCTAGCTGGCGCATTAACACAAAAACTTCTTGTCGGCACAGGCAGCACTTATAACCTGGAGCAGAAAGAAGACGCGTACAAAATCGCACAAGGCTTTGCAACAGAGGGAATAGAAATGGCGAACTTCTCAAAAGAACAAAAAATCGCATTTAATGCAAAGGCTTGGGAATATTACAAACAATGGGAAAAAGAAGCTGAAGAGCTCGTCAAACAATACGAACCAAGCATCAGAGCAATCGCCAAAGAACTTGAGAAAAAATATACACTAAAAGGAAGCGATGTCAGGACTATAATGGAAAAAAGCCCTAAGGTTGCATTATAGAAAAAACATAAAATAATAATAAAAAAGCCTCCTAAATTTAGGAGGCTTTTTTATTAACTTAGGGTTTCTCTCAACCATCACAAACTTTGCTATCAAGTAAAATGTTGGCCAATATATGTGCATCCTTTTTTGGAACCATCACAAAAACAACAAGAAACATATCGTACGCCTATTTGAAAGAGTCCAAGATTTCTAACCTTTTTTTATATTGACCCTCTTTAAACTCAGCCGACAACCACTCTTTTATTATTTCTTGAACCTCTCCAAACGAAACAAAATCTGATGGCAAAACAATTACATTCGCATTGTCATGCTCCTTGGCAAGCCTGGCAATTCTTGTATTCCAACACAGCGCCGCATAAATTCCATTAAATCTATTTGCTGCTATAGACATGCCTATTCCTGTACTGCACAGCAAAACTCCGCAGTCTACTTTACCATTTAAAACTTTTTCGCACACTAATCTTGCAAACTGTGGGTAGTCACAACAATCTTGAGAAAAACAACCAACATCAGTCCATTCAAGATCAACCTTAGGAACCCGTAGCAGTTGAACAAGATTCTGTTTTAAAGAAAAACCCCTGTGATCAGTTCCTATAGCTATGTTCATTTTATTTCCTTCTGCTTTTATTACAGACTCTCCCGCTATCATTATTTTTTATTGATGGATCTTTTTACCACCCTTCCTTCGCGATCTAGCTCCCATTCAATCGAACCCTCAAGGCCAGGAGAATTAAATACAAGCTTAAGATTCTTAGAATTAGGATTAAGGACAAAATTACCATCACGATCAGAAATATTAAATTTCACCAAAACGGGAGTCTTGAATTTGTTAAATTTCTTACCAAAAAGCTCTTGATATTCAGGTGGAAGATCAACTTGTTCAACATCCTTAACTGTAGTCTTCTTACCATCAACATCAAGATATACTGACCATTTAGACTTCTTTTTTCCTATTGTAGAATTTCTTAAACACAAAACATAAAATGATATATAAAAATTATTCCGTTCAAGCTGCCTCTTTAATACATTTCCTTCATCTTCCCCCGTCTTCCCATGCTTACGACAGTGCATTTCTGAGTAAGCCTCACGAACGTCGTCAGACAACCAAATCACATCAAATTGTGCTTTAGTTTGGAAGAACTCGTACAACTTTACCGTTCCCCTGTATTTTTTAATCTGTGATTGGTAATCGTTTAGCTCAGTTGCTTGTGGAAATGTTTTTTTTGTCCACTTTTTAATGCGAACACACGATGTCACAGAAAACAAAATGAAACAAATTAAAGAATATTGCGCTAACAACCTCATCTTTGATCCTCTTAATTTACAACTACATTTATCTTAGCTATTATCAGCATATCTTAATAAAAACAGAAAAAGTGTACAAGGAAATAATGTGAAAACTTCTCATCTCTTCCTTTTTGCCTATAGATATTTGCGTGGAACAAAAAAGGAAAATACGGTTAACACAATGATAAAAATATGCTTCGCAGGGATTGCCATAGGGACTTTTTCCTTAGCTCTAATTTTCTCAATAATGTATGGATTTGAAAAGGCCACACACGAAAAACTTCAAGGAATAAATGCACAAATAATTATGGGCGCGGAAGGACAAGATCTAGATTATGAAAAAATATCAAATGTTCTATCGAAAGAATATTCCGGCATTGTTGCTGCCCACAACCCCTGCTCCACACAACATATAATTATCCAAGATGAACAAGGTGATAAACCAACTGCTGTAATACTAAAGGGCATAGACCCAAAGAAAGAACCTTCCGTCACGGTATTTTCAAAGAAAATCATTCAACCAAAAAGTAGTACACAACTTGAAACAATGCTAAAAAATGATTGCGTTATTATTGGAGAAAAACTAGCAGAACAAAACAAGCTCAAATGTGGTTCAACATTTGATATTTTTTTTGCAACGGAACAAACACATAGCAGCAAAACAATACAGCTTGATAAAAAACATGTAACTGTTGGTGGAATTTTTAAAACAGGAATTGAAGAATACGACAGCGCGACAATTCTGTGTTCGTTAAGCTTGTTAAAGAAAATATTTCAAGAGTCTCAAGTAAACACAATTGAAATGAAGCTTTACCCACATGTTGACGAAACACAAACCATTAAAAATATAAAAAATAGGTTCGGAATTGATACATATTCGTGGAAAAGCCTTTATCCTGCTCTTGTCTCAGCTCTTAAGCTAGAAAAATACGCAATGTTTTTCATCCTACTTCTCATCACGCTTGTTGCAAGTATGAACATAATTTCCCTCCTGTTCATGTTGATTACGCATAAACAATGTGACATATCAATTTTACAATCAATGGGAATATCACAAAAAGATATTTTCATTATTTTCCTCCTAATTGGACTTGTTATAACAGCACTCTCTGGAGCTTTTGGAATTATTGCAGCCCTTGTTGCATGTATAATTTTGAAAAAATATCCGTTCATATCTTTACCAGACATTTATTACGTAACACATTTGCCAGTAGTTGTAGAATGGCACATTTTTGCACTCGTGTTTATCTCAGTAATCATACTAGGCTTGATCGCATCACTAATCCCTGTACAGAAAATTAAAAAACTTAATATTGCCCGTATTCTAAGCTTCGAAAGATAAGGATTTTTATGAAATGCACGCCATTTTCACAATTGGATGTAAAAAATAAGCGCATTTTTGTAAGAGCAGACTTAAACGTCCCGTTGGAAGAAGAAAAAATAGAAAATCCATTTAGAATTCAAGCAATTTTACCAACAATTGACACCATATTAAAAAAAGGCGGAAAAGTAATTTTAGCGACACATATGGGACGCCCAAGCGCACCAATAAGCGGATTGTCTACGGCCACCATAGCATCATGGCTGGCCGCTAACGGTTATAAAGTTAGATTTGAGGCAAACCTTGGCAAGGCCCAGAAAGATAGTAGCAAAAACTTCGACGAAGTTATGATACTTGAAAACCTCCGTTTTTTCCCTGGAGAAGGAACTGACGATCAAGTTTTTGCCCAAACACTGTCAAACCTTGCCGATTGTTATGTGAACGAAGCTTTTGGGCTAATACACAGGAAAAATACATCTATCACCCTGCTTCCACGTCTTTTTTCACAGAAAACAAGGGCTCTTGGCCCATTAATGGAAAAAGAGATCGCGGCCTTTGAAAACTTAAAAAAACAACCTAAGGAAACATTTTCATTGATTCTTGGCGGGGTAAAAGTTTCTGACAAACTCCCCCTTATAGAACACTTTTTGAAAAAGGCAAAAAACATTCTTATTTGCCCGCCATTGTCATTTACATTCATGCATGCTCTTGGACAATCGGTAGGATCTTCTCTAATAGACAAGCACTCAACAAAAAAAGCATTGGAAATTTTGGAGAAAGCAAAAGGCAAAACTAATATTTTTCTACCCAAAGATTATGTTGTCGCCTACAAATCTATGCAAGGAAAACTATCTACAATCAACTACGACGAGTTTGGCCCAGACCTTGTAGGAATAACAGTTGGACCAAAAACAATAGAATTATTTGAGTCTGCTCTACAAAAAACAAAAGCTCTATTTGTGAACGGTCTTCCAGGATTTCTGAATAGACCAGAAACATTAATTGGAACTAAAAAAATTCTTGGGATTATAAAAAAATCTAATACTTATTCAATGGTTGGCGGAGGAGACTCTGTAGCAATGGTGCAACAACTAGACCTTGAACAAAACGTAAACTTTCTGTCAACAGGCGGAGGATCTGCAATAGCCTTCCTATCCCACTTGCCATTACCAGGTATTGCTTGGTGCAGATAATTTAAAACTAAGAAACAGGACAAAGACTCAAAAGGTGAAGACTATTTATAAAATGTTCTTCTTCCCAATCAAGGTCTTCTTCATGTTCAAATACCAACACACCTTTGTTTTCGTGTTTTAATGGCCACAAGTGCATTTGTGGCTTTTCAAAACCAAGATTCTTCAACAAAAAAGCCTGTAACTCTTTTTCTGCCCCTGGCTTTATACTTTCACGGGCAAAATCTCTGACCAATTTGTTGAATGCAGAGCGACCCATATAATTTGTAAATGCGATGGGGTCCTCCCACATGTGATGGGATTCTGCGTGAGGCTCTGCCTTGCAAAAACCAGCAACACCTCTAAAAACATTAAAATCTGGATTATCAATAAAAAAGGCTGCTCGCAAAACATTAAAGCAGTCTTCATTGCACAAACCGTGAAGAATAAACTCAGGCGCATGATCCTTATCCTGTAAGGACACAATTCTTTTTGGTAAATCACACAAGCATTTTAATAGCTTTGTATGGTGATTCTTGTTCTTAGGTTTCATTTTATTCGTCCCTTCATAATATTTTTTTCATATTGTTCATGTGTATAATATCACCACACACTTTTTTTTACTTTCCTGAATTCTAACAAAGGAATTGAAAAAAAATCAACTTAAAATTTAATAAATAAAAACAAAAGTTATCTCTATACATCTTCTTGCTCAGAACAAAGCCCTTAAAAAAAAGAATATATTTTATTGCTTTTTTGTTGACATAATAGGATACGAACATATTCTTATCTGGAAAAAATATCTATTAAAAAACAATTAGGAGAAACTTGTGACGTCTTGTTTTGGTAAAAAAATTTTTACATCTCATTTTTTGGCCATATTTTTATTAGTCTCACTTAACTGCTTGGGCAATTTTACTTTTGAAAAAAATGCTCGCGCCCTTTTTTCAAAAAATCAGCTTGATTTATCTTTAGCCAAATATAAAAGAGCAATTGAATTGAGCCCCGAAAGTACACATCTTAAATTTGAATACGGAAACGCCCTTTTCTTAAATGGACAATTTGAAGAAGCTAAACAGGTTTTCAACGGAATTCTTTTCCTAAACCCAACACACTATGAGTCTCTGATCAAAATTGGCGATATATGCGTAGAAAAAAATAACGTTAGCGACGCAATTGCAATATTCGAAAACTTAAAATCATTCATTCCCGACAATGCAAATCTTCACTACAGTCTCGCACAAGCATACCTTGCAACAGGAGAATACAAAAAAGGCTTTGAAGAATACGAATGGAGAAAAAAACTTTACCCTATTAAAGACGACAACCTTAACATTCCAGATTGGAACGGAGAGAGCCTCGAAGGACAAACGCTTCTTATATACACAGAAATGGGCTTTGGCGACATTGTACAATTTGGAGCCCGCTATGCCCTAAAAGCCAAAGCTAAAGGTGCCAAAGTTATCTTAAGGCTCCACAATCCGCGCCTTAAAGAGATCTTGTCAAAGGCATGTCCGTATATAGAAGAAATTACAACAATAGACGAACCCACGCCACATGCAGATTATAAAGTCAGACTAATGAGTTTGATGAAACACTTTGGAACAACCGTAGACGATATACCAAAAGCCAAATCATATATTTATCCAGACAAAACCGCTTTTTTTAAATGGAAAGAATTCTTCAAGAACGACCAAAATATAAAAATCGGTCTATGCTGGAAAGGAGCAAGCTACCCAAGTCCGGAACAACACTTCTTTACTAAAAAAAGATCATTTCCTTTAGAAATTTTTGCACCACTAAAAAACATTGACGGCATAAGTTTGTATTGTCTCGATTCAACAATTAGCGAAAAAGACTTAGAGACAGGGGTAGATGGTTTTGTTGTTAAAAAACTGCCAACCGAGGATAAACCTTACATTGACACAGTAGAAATAATAGCGAATCTCGACATCATAATAACAATTGATACATCAATTGCTCACATGGCAGGAGCGCTAGGCGTTCCAACATGGGTCCTTTTGCCCTCCTCTGCAGACTGGAGATGGTTTGCAGATGAACGAAGAACCTCTCCTTGGTACCAAAATACAATTCTTTTCAGACAATCAACCATAGGAGATTGGACACATCCAATAATAAATATCATAGAAACAATTGAGCAATTAATTGAGTTGAAAACGACCAGAGATAAAACCCTTGAATGAGCGAACATTGCGACGAACAGTATTGCGCACACCATAAAAATATGATTTTACTTTAAACCAAACATTTTTATGGTGCGACACTTTTTCTTTAAGAAATAGCTCATACATTCCATATCTAATTAGAAAAGTATGAACTAAACCCAAGGTTGTTGTTGAACCGGTGTTTTGTGCAAAGTCTTTAATTAGCAAATACAACCTTCTGTGTTTAATCTCCAAGCCACAAAAGGCCTCAGCTTTGACTTTATGATAAAACATTTTTCTTTTGCGAATCTTTAATGTTGATATTTTTTCAAGCAAATTGTTATAGAAACCACAAAAATTCTGTAGTTCTTTTTTGTCACAAAAACGTTCGATAAATTGTTCAAAATCATCTCTTAAAAAATCAAACTTGGGGTTATCATCATCAGCTAAACAATTAAAAATAAATAAAAGAAGCACAAGAGCTAGACCTTTTTTTATATAAAGCACGATTGTTCCATAATTTTACGCTCCATTCTCTGCAGCTTTAATTTAAATTTTTCATCACTCTGAGCCTCGTCCTCTATTTTGTCGTATGCGTGCAACACAGTCGAATGATTTTTTCTCTGCAAATAAAGACCTATTTCTTGCAAAGATTTTTTAGTTAGCTTCTTCATAAGATACATCGAAACCTGTCGAACAAACGTTAACTCCTTATTTCGGCTTTTTGACCTTAAGTCTGTTAACGAATAAGAATAATTCATTGAAATAACACGCACAACACGCTCAAAGTCAACCTCAACAGAATCTGAATGATGAGATTGCACAAGAACTTTTTTTGCAAGCTCAACACTCATCGGCTGTTTTGTTAAAGAAGCAAAGGCCATAACCCTTATCAAAGATCCTTCGAGCTCACGAATATTTGACAAAGCTCTAGAGGAAATAAAATGGGCAACATCATCACTCAAAGCCTCTCTATTAGCTTCCGCCTTTTTCTTCAATATTGCAATCCTTGTCTCCAAAGAAGGAATTTGCATATCTGCGACAAGTCCCCACTCTAACCTGGAACAAATTCGTTCAGCCAGGCCAGAAATATTCCGAGGAAACGTATCGCTTGAAAACACAATCTGTTTACCAGCCTCATAGAGAGAGTTAAAAATATGAAAAAAGGCTTCCTGAGTCTGCTCTTTGTTCGAAATGAATTGAATATCATCTATAAGCAGGATGTCGATTTCTAAATATTTTTCCTTGAATTTATGAACCTTGTTAAAACGAATAGCATTTATAAATTCATTTACAAATCGATCTGCCGATTGGTACACAACAACACGTTCCGGATTGTGTTGTTTAACTTGATTTCCAATAGCATGCAAAAGATGCGTTTTACCAAGACCAGAGCTACTGTAAATAAAAAATGGATTGTACAACACACCAGGCTTTTCTGTAATAGCCTGTGCTGCAGCATAAGCAAGAGAATTGCTTGGGCCAACCACAAATGTCGAAAACTTATAATTCGCATTTAATGTTACAGGACTTCTGTCACGCTTTTTTAACGGTTTTAAAACTTTGCGAGCCGGATGATACGAAACCTGCCGAGCTGGAACAATGTTCAGCCCCGTGCTTTTTTTTTCTGGTTCCTTTTTTTGTGATTCGACAGACACCGTTAAAGAAGACACATTTAGAAGACGAGACAAGTGCACCTCAAACAAACGAATGTAATGTGCATGTAACCAGTCTTTAACAAAAACGTTAGGAGCCAATAGAACAACCTTTTGTTCCAAAGAATCCCACCGCTCAAGCGTAACAGCTTTGAGCCATGTCTCAACGACTCTACTGCCTTCTTCCTCTCGTGCAATCTGTAAAAAGTCTTGCCAAACTCGTTCTAACACAAGAACTCTTTCTCTAAAATAAAATGATACAACTTCTTTCGAGACTTGCTCATTATTTATCCCCCTACAAGAAAAAATTTTATACGTTCGACGATAAGTTTAACGATATTCTTAGAAGAAAAAAAGAGCAATGATTCTCATAAAAAACTAGACAAAACAGAAAGGTCGCCGCTAAGCAACCTTCTGTAGAATAGGTATGTATAAAATTTATTTTTTTAGTAGGAAATACGCATCAACTTGTTCCGGATACTTGTGAACATAATTCCAAAATGTTCTACTCTTATTGAAAAAACCGGAAAACAAATCAAGCTGATACAAATTATTTTTAAATGCACCACCAGTGTCTGAAAGCATACAAAGACGGACTTCATCTTTTTTGGATCTTTTATTCTTGTAACGAAGAGCAACAATTTTTCCAAGCCCCAAGTTCTTAAGATCTCCAGCCACTGTAACCTCTGGAACATACGCAACCTTGTGTGGAACCTGCATATGAGAACAAACTGCACACGTTTTGCCTTTACAACGACCATCGCGTATTCCATTCTTTATCTCCTTAAAGAACCAATACTGTCTCTGTTTTTTCTCGTTTTTAAATGATCTGTCGTAAACCATCTCATTGCTTCTTATAATATTAAATGCTCTGCGTTTTCCGTCGGGCATTATTGCAATAATTGATCCTTGTATTGAAGCCTGTCGAACCCCCTCTTTTGTTAGCCAAACCAAAGGCTCAACTAATGGGTTGTTTTCTAGGGCACCCTCGTTAATAATTTCTTGTTTGGAATATTTAAATCTAATTAGTTTATGTTTGTTTTTGTTAACCTCTTTTTCTGACATTCCTTCTTCGTCTTCTGGCATCGCATACAAAGGGTATTTATATTTGCCTTTCTTGCGATATTTACCAGGAAGCTCATAAACTAAATACTTTGTTAATCTTTCTGCTCCATCTTCAACTTTGTCTTTATATTTTTTCGCATCCTTTGAACTACTCTGCCAATCTATGATATCAAAATGTTTATGTAAAAATTTTTGATCGTTTATTCGATATCCAGTTCTTAAACCTTTTCGTATTTGCATTCTATCTTTTTCAATCGTGGCCTTTAAAAACTTTAGCGTGTCTCGAACACGTTTTAGAGAAACGTTATCCCTTTTATCAAAGACCTTTCCACCGTGCAAAATCTTACGCCTACTACGCTTAGGCCTTCCCTTGTAAGTATACTCTTTCATATAATCAAGCGCACTTTGAATTGCCACCAAAAAACACTCTGGCTTTGTCACAAAAGAGTGATAAGACCGGAATGGCTTTTTTTTCATTTTCTTAAATTGTGCATGAAACTTTGCACCATGACTTGCGGTAAAAAATGAAAATAATAAATTACAGGATAATATAGTTAAAAGAATGGACTTTTTGTTCATTACTACTCCCCCCTAGAAATAGTTTCAGCTCCCTTTTTTGTTCCCCTTTTTCTATAATTACGCTATCAAAGCTAAAGACAAATTGTCAATAACTTTGACGGCATAATTTTCAATACATGCTCAAATTCTATCAATAACAACTTTATACAAATCTGGGCTGTGCGACATAGGCCAAGTTGTTGGAACTTGCCCACGCCCTTGTAAAGCCAGCAGCGTCATACTCTTTTACAATGTTACCATCTCCCTTAACAGCAGGGTCATGTACAATAACAGAGTTCTTTTGGCCATCCCAACCAACAACAACCATCAAGTGCCCGTTGTTGTATGGCTTTGGCGCACCATTTAGCCTTCCCCTTACACTAACAACAACTGGAATATCCTGTCTTAGGTAATTATATAGATGCGTAAAAGATGGAAGCCGTTTTACATAAAAATTAACCTTACCGTCACATTGCTCAAATGCAGCCGCCGTGTTAAATGGCCAACTTCCATAAGCATCTAACCCTTGGTCATAAGACTGAGCTGCAAAAGCAACGGGATCAATTTCCTCTTTTTTCAAGTAACCAACCAACATACTCATAGAAGTTGGCGAACAAAGATGTGCTGCCCGTTCGTGATTAAGAAGCATCTGTGAAGACTGTGGAACACCAGCCACTCTTACACTTGGCAAAGACGCAATTCTGCTGATCTTTTCTATCGCAAAATTTCTCAAATTAGAAATACATGCTGATAACATCTCAAGGCCAGAATAATCTGCTCCATTATGGGTTTTAACCTTAATTTTAAAACCATCACCCAGTTCTTTTTTAGGCAACTCTACCCTAACATAACAACCTTTACTCAAATCACCCTTTGAATAATAAGACTTCTGAATACCATTACCCCACTCTATTACCTTATGTGGGGAACCCCATCTTTTTGTGTGCGCATTTCTGACCTGCGCCCAAAAAGAGTAGTGACCACTTTCTGGCCTAAACGCATTCCAAGATAAAACAAGTTGAGAAAACTTTGGAACACCTTCCCTGGAAAACGCAATCTCATTACGATAATGACCACGTTCATAGCTTGTAATATGTTTTTTATATAGCCACGTCCAATCTTCAATATCATTTGTAATACAAATTCCGTTAAAAGCCAGGACAAGACAACCGATTAAAACATTACGTACCTTCATAACTCCTCCCCCTAATGTGATGTTTACACACTCATCCTTTTCAACATTAGTATACTTTTTTATTCTATTCGTTAGCAATATTTACTAATAAAAAATATTTTAAGCGGTGGAAAAGGCCTCGATTTAATATCTACCAGAAGAAATTGGAATGAAAACGAGTATTTTTGAATAATATTTTTTAACGTTTGTGTATAAAAATATTGTTCAAACAACTTGTCCCTTCTAACAAAAATGGTAAAGTATAGTGATGGTTTTTATTCAGAGATTTTTAAATAAAGGAGCTCACAGTGAACAGGAAGGTCTTATCTTTTTTATTTTTAGCTACAATTTTCTTTATTAAGGTTAGTGCACAACAACAAGCCGTAGTAATATCTCCAATTGCCAACTTGTCTTTGCGACCACTACAAAGAACATACAAAGAAAAAGATATCGCCTCAGTTTATGATGCTCTTGCTATCGCCTCAGTAGGAGAAATATCTTTGTGCCGCCGCGTACACCAACTACTTTTTAATGAAACTGTCACAGTTGTAAAAGAACAAGAACAAGAAGTCTTGATAGAAATTTCATCACTGTACCCCGCAATTTCTTGTAACAATCCTCATGTTTCAACGAAAAGTTATTGGATTCCTAAAAAGCATCTTAAATTTCTGACTGCCGAGGATTTTAAAAACTCACATTTTCCAAAATCAATAGATACAAAAAATCCTTACGATGAAACAACACACAGGCAAACAGTTGCTCTTTTGCTACCAATATATGACCCAGTCACGCAAAAAACTTACTCGGCTGGAACACGATTTATTTACACAAAAAAACAAACAAGCCAAAATTACTGGTTTGTTTACGTCTATGATTCAAACGACAATAGAGAGAAAATAATCACATTGCCTTCATCAATTTGTATAGCTCCAAATATTTTAAAAACAACAGAAGAAAAAATTAAAATGTTTGTTGAACTTCTTAAAGTTTGGACATACAAAGATATTAAAGAGAAGATTCCTTTTGTATGGGGCGGCTGCAGCATAAGAGATTTTTGTATCCCTGAAAATTTCAACATAACAAAATTCAATGCAACAAGCGCAATACAAATAAAAGCATACGAAAGAGAAGAAAACAGCATTCCTTATTCCGGCCTTGATTCATCTGGGCTCATATTACGTGCAGCACAAATATGTGGAATTCCATATTTTTGCAAAAACTCTACAACTTGTCGCAAGCACCTTAGACCACTAAAAGAAAACGAAGCTGTAGAAAAGGGAGATATAATTTGGTTGCCAAGGTATATATGCGCAATAAGCTCTGTTGAAAATAACAAAGTTGTATGTGCAAGAGGATACGATCCTGGATTTGGTTTTGTAGATGAGTCAGATTTATCAGATTTATTTGCACAAGTTTCAACATACGAACAACTTCTTGAGTACCATACAAGCGAAAAACCTATTTTGGTAAAAAGAAGAGATGGAAGCACCAAACAATTTGGCCAAGTTGTAATACTAAAATTATCAAGTTGCTGGGATAACTAGAGCTCTAGTTATTTTCTAGACTTTAAAAAATTACTGGAATACAAATAAATTCCAGTTGCAATCCCGGCGCTAATATACAACACAAGTACCATAAATAAAAGCGGGATTCCCTGTTTTAATGCAAACAAAGCAAGAGCCAAGCCTATTGTCAACTTTGCAGCCAAGCGAGAAAATAATACTGGAACTTTTTTAAAAGCAGGAAACGGTAAAGAAGAAATCATTAAAACCGCTATAAAAACAACAACGGCTATTATGCTTTTTCCCTTAACCAAAAATCTTAATGGAGATTCCAAAACTCTGTCGTGATACAAAACCAAAGTAGCAAGAAAAAAGGCTCCTATAGTTGTAGGCAACCCCGAGAAAGACTGGCCCTGTTTTTCTGGTTCAAGATTGAATTTTGCTAATCTAAAAAGACTTGCACACAAGTAAAAAGCTAAAACAATAATTCCGGTAATACCACCGTCATGCATAAAAGAACTGTACAACAAAATGGCCGGAGCCAAGCAAAATGAAATGGCATCACACAACGAATCAAGCTCAACACCCAGCAAGCTAGAAACTCCAAATATTCTTGCTAGCCTACCATCAAACCCATCCATAACAGCCGCAAAAAAAATACAATACGCAGCGGGAACAACATTGCCATCAAGCGCGTACATAATTGAAAGAAGACCAAAAAATGCGTTCCCAAATGTAAAAAAAAATGGAATCCACTTAACAAGACTCGTTTTTTTATTATGCCTCATTTTTTTCTTCTTCTACACTGTTCAAGCTGTCCAAAACAAATTTACCCAGAACCGTTTGCCCACCATATACTTGCTGGTTTTTGCTTACTTGTATATCAACATTTTTTGGCAAAAGAATATCAACACGAGAACCAAACTTTATCATTCCATAAATGTCACCGCTTCTTAGCAACTGCCCTTTTTGAGTCCAGCAACATATTTTGCGGGCAATTGTACCGGCGATTTGTCTTACAAGAATATTTCGGCCATATTTATCTTCAATCACAATGTCATTGCGCTCATTAAGCTCAGAACTTTTTGGTAAAAAAGCCATCATAAATTTACCCGCTTTGTACACAACTTGTTTTACAACACCGGTTATTGGAGTTCTGTTTACATGAACATCAAAAACGGATAAAAATATAGAAACTTTTTGTACATACCCTTCTGGTAAATCTGATGCATTCTTTTGTATATCAACAACTTTTCCATCTGCGGGACAAACTAAAATTGTAGGATTGTTTTTTGCTTGCAAACATTCTCGCACAGGATTTCTGAAAAAATATAATGAAAACAAAAAAAGGAACAAACCAAAATAAGCAAAAAATTTCCACTTGGCCATGCCAAACAAAAACAAAACTATAGAAGCTATAACTATTCCCAGTCCATTAGTCCAAAGCAAATTATTCGTCAAAACAGCAATCATTTTTTTATCCTTCTAAAAAAGGTTATCCAATACAAAAATTAGTATAACACCCATAAAAAAGCAGGGCCATTGCTGACCCTGCTTAAAACACGAATACTAATCTTGCTTAACTTATTCGCCCCTCTTTCCTTCGCCGCCTCTATGTGCTCCAAGAGGCACCATTGTTGCTGCGCGAGCACCTCTTCTACGTTCAAACTCATCAGGACCAACTCCAGCATGAATTCTAACTTCACCCAAAATAGATTGGTAATGCGCAGAAATACAGCTCTGTAGGGCTTGTACATAAAAATATCTTTTTAAAACTTCTACATAAAGTTCTGTTGCCCAATTGAAGTTAACACCAAACACGCGAACATCGGTTCCCATTCCTGGGCGTTTTGATCTCCAACCAGAAACAAACTCTGTTCTTCCATCATGTCTAAAGTTAACAGTCCTTGTTGTTGCACAAGATTTTGCTTGCGCACTTCTTTTAGCAAGAACAACCCGGTCCATTCTATCCCTTAAAAAATCAGAATCCATAGATGACAGCCTAATTCTTTTTAACGGCCTTAAAACCTCATCAACATTGGTCATACTTGAAAGCTCTGTTAAAACCGATTTAAGGTAATTGACCTCATCATTTGCCAATTCTTGTAATCTCCACCAAAGATCTTTTATTCTTCCGTCATGCTCTTCAAATGAGTCAATATCAAAAAATTTTCCACCGGTAAGACTTGCTGAAAGTTCGCCAACAACATCTCGCCAATTTGCTATAACCCATGCAGGAGTTGTAACGTCCGCACCGTCTCCACTTGCAACACGAGCCTTCCAGTTCATTAGTTTTGCATCTCTTAAGTATGAATCACTAAACCACGGAGCCTCGTTTAATCCATTTTCTATTTGTTTTAGCCTCCACTTGTTCCACCATGTTTTACCAACTACACCGGCACCTAATACAGCAATACCTGCAGGAACAGTTCTACCAAAACACTTAATCCAAGCCTGATCTTCACCAACTTTTCTACAAGCCAAAACTGCCGGAACAGCTACAACAACAACAGGAACAACCCAACGCAACGCACTCTTCCACCAAGAACCCTTTTTTGGTTTAGCTCTTGCCAAAGGCTCAAGTTTTAATCCTGGAGAAACCACTCCAGATGTTACTAACCGCTCAAGATCACCATGTGAATTAGAACGTCTTTTTCCAAATCTCCTTGCGGCCATTGGAGCTGAAGAAGCATCTTCTTCTCCCCCGGAACCGCCAGCAAAGGCTTCTACTGTTCCAGAACCTGCGCCTGTTGGAGCTGGCACAGCGGCTAAAGGACTTAGACCGGCACCAACTATTCCTCCACCGACTATATTGAGAACAACTCCTGGAAGCAGTTCAACCGTAGACAGACCTGTACCAGCACCACCTATTGCTACTTTGTCATCCTCGTCCATAGTGAAAACCATTGTAGACATGGTACTCATCAGCATTGCTGATAGTAAAAATAATATATTTCTTTTGTTTCTAATCATGATATACCTCACAAAATTATTCATTCAATATTAAAAAATCGTTTCGACACTTTATCAATTTTATCGATCTTGCTCAACTAAAATTATTAAGACAAACAAAACCTTTTATATTTTGATATTTAACGCCGAGCTTCACTTGCCTTGGAAACGATAATTACGCTTTTGCCACCCCTTAAAAAATCTTTTGTTGTTTCCAGTAAGCCATAAGCTTGTTCGCAATCTGTTATCATATAATCTTTTGTAGAATGTACAGCAAAAACAGCAGCGTGAACCACAATGCCACTTACTCTACCAGCCATAAAAGTCCCATCTTTGTCACAAAAAGTAACAAAATGGCCAATGTCTAATTCCTGTGCAGTACGCACATAGCGCAAACCAGAATCAGCTGAATATGCAATAGTTGAAATAAGAAAAGAAAAGAATAAAACAATAAACTTCTTCATAAGTTTTTAACCTCCACGTTTAAACTTTAAAGCTATTGTTTAAGTTAGCATTTTTTATTCTGTTTGTAAACAAAAAACCCCGCAAAACGAGGTCTTAAAAATACGCCCGACAGGAATTGAACCTGTGACCTACAGATTAGGAATCTGTCGCTCTATCCAACTGAGCTACGGGCGCAAATCTTAATTCAATTACATCTAAACATTTTAAGCTGAAAAATATGGCGCGCCCGGCAGGACTTGAACCTGCAACCTACGGATTCGAAGTCCGGCGCTCTATCCAATTGAGCTACAGGCGCAAAATTTATCAACATAAAAATGTTATTATTATTTGTACCAGAAAATGAATTGTTTGGCGAGAGAATTGTTGCAAAAGCAGCACATAAATAATCTTTGTTTTGACGATTAATGATAATGGGCGTACAATTAAAATTGATAATATTTATGAAGCGGTAGGAGGTTTTTTGGTTATGTTTAAAATAAAAAATGTTATAAGGGATACAGTTTTTGTCTTCATCCTGGCCTTTTTAGTTAGAAGTTTGGCTTCACAAAAAGGTGATTTTTATTTTTCATATTCTCAAGATAAAACTCAAAGTTCACCCACATCACAAAACGAAACACAATCTGATGACAACTTTTCCGATTCTATAATTGACTATCTACAGATACTACAAAAACAATATGACAAACTAATCGAAATGATAGAGTCAGATTTTGGATCGACAGAAAAGTCTCCATTTTATAAAGATATGACTCTTCTAGAAAGAGACATGGAGAGCATACGTCAAGAACACCAAAAGTTTGTCACTAAAACATCAAAAACAAATATTTTTATGGGACCAATTGGAGCTGTGGCGTCAGTATTAAAAGAGTCATCAATCAAAAAGGCTCTCAAGCAACAAGCCCTCAAGACAAACATTGCACTTGCAAAATACCTCAGAAAAAAGCCAACCGCAAAAACAGAAAATTCTTTAGATGAAATAATACAACATACAGAAAACCTGTTAGACAAAGTCTAGTCATCAAATAAAAGACGTTCTAAAACAACCGATTTGGGATCAAGCATAAACTCTTTGTCTGCAACTCTCACAACACACCAATTATCCGTCTTTATACCACAGGAAGAAAGAATCTTCACTGTAACGGAACCAAACAAAATAGGACGAAACTCTATAAAAGTTCCTCGAACAACAGAGCCATCAGGCAAGATCGCATACACAAACTCACCAGAAGAATATTCCGCGACTCTTTCTGGAGAATACTCAATGGCCAATCTTACAATCTCGGGAGGAATATAATCCGAAGCAAAAGAGCCTTTTACTAAAAAAAGAAATAGAAATACCAATCCTTTTTTTACCATCATATCTACCCCTAAATTTTATATAAATTAGATCTTCACAATACTACACCTTGGAACAGAATATTGAATTCCATTTTCTATTTCTATAACAAATATAGGACGAGGGTCAGAGCCTCTAAGGAAAATACCAACAAATTTTGCATATAAAAATTGTATATTTAACCTCGACCCAGCATTAAACGCAACAATATCGCCACAAGAAATGATCTCATCACTTACACGATATAAACGTCGCGCCCGATCAAAATCTTTCGATAGCAAATGGCCACCCAATTTTAAAGCAGATTCTTCAGAACAAAAAAGGCAAAAAGAAACCAAAAAAAATACAATTAAAAATCCCCATAATCGTCTTCGCATAAAAAATGGTCCCCTAAAGATTTTGTTTATTATCCACAAATATAAGTTTATCCCTTCTTAGCCTTGCCCACCTTGGCCTATAACACTCAGGACTGTCCAACACAACTGTATATTTTTTTGTTTTTTTATCATAAGAATAAATAGCGCCAATAACAAACCGAGAAAAAAACAGCCATGAGACTTTGGCTATAACAATAGCCCCTCTAAATAGATCCGTATGCGATTCATTTTTTAGCTTTAGTTCTAGATCAGATTTTGGAACATTTGGCGTCTCTCCAAGCTTGTTCCTAAAATTTCCATAGCAACAAAAATTAATTAAAATAAAGATAAAAAAGAAAGTCTTTAACTTCTGCATTTACTCCCCCTTATAGAACAAACCCAAAAACTCTTTATTTCCTGCCCCGCCCAAAATAGGAGACTCAACAACGCCCTCGCACGAAAAGCCACACACCTCTATTCCAGAACAAACCTTTTTTATCACGGCCTGATGTACTTTTTCGTCTTTTATGATTCCGCCCCGTCCAACTTCATGTCGCTCGGCCTCAAATTGTGGTTTTATTAAAACCAACAATATTCCACCAGGCTTCAATACAGAAACAACAGCGGCCATCACTTTTAAAACCGAAATAAAGGAAAGATCTAATGTGACAATATCAACAGGCTCGCCAATTTTATCCAAGGTTAGATTTCTCAAATTTGTTCGCTCTAAAAGAACAACCCTGGAATCTACCCGAATCTTTTCGTGAACCTGACCGTAGCCAACATCAACACCAAAAACCTTTTTTGCCCCACTCTGCAACAAACAATTTGTAAAACCTCCGGTGGAAATTCCAGCATCCAACGCAACCTTATCTTTAATATCAACACCAAATGCCTGCAGCGCATGCTCAAGCTTATAACCAGCACGTGAAACATATTTTGGTTCTTTGGCAGAAACTGTAATTGATGACTCTACATCGACAGCAACCCCAGCTTTGTTGACAATTTTTTCATCAACAAAAACCTTGCCTTGCATAATAAAACTTTGAATTTGATTCCTGCTCAAATCTGGTCGCATTTCTTGGACCAACAAATCGAGCCGCTTTTTAGTTTTTTTCATACCACATTTTGAATAACGCCCTTTTTCCTATCCATAATATCTATGCACTCTTTTGCAAAAGGTGTAATTGGATAACGATATAAAAGACTAAGGTGCTGTGTTTCTTCAACCATTTTGTCCAAAGATAAAGCTATTTTTATCCCGTCTGTTGTTTGCAAAATAAGATGTTTTTTGCATCCTAAAGACTCTCTAATAATTCTCCTTAAATCTTCAAGAGTTTCAACTTCTTGCTCATTTATTTTCTCAATAATTGAACTTGGACCGATAGACAAAGTTCTATGCGCTTGTGAATTTGGAATAATGTAAGTAACAACAACTGCGGCTTCTGTTTGGTTCTTTGTTTGAGTGTACTTTGTCAAACGGGGAGAAAGTGATGCAAAAATTGGAATATGGTTAAGCGCAAGAGACATAGTAACTATTCCACCAAAATTTTCATAATCTACTTCTTCATAAGAAGGGTAAATCATCCGAACTGGAAGCAACTCAGTTTGTTCAAACTTCATGTCCAGCTCCTTTCTTTCTCCGTTGCGATAAAGAACAACGTTTACATCTTGTCCTAAGCGCAAGCGAGAAATATAGTCAATCAAAGGAATCTTGTCCTCACTCCATGAAACAATAAGATCACCATACATGTCAACATCAACACCGTTGACCTGGTAAATCATATCTCCGCTTTTTATTCCAGCCATCTCAAGAGGACCTCCTTTGTAACTCTCAACAACATAAAGGCCTCCAGGATAAGGGTTGCCCAGGTATTCACAAAGTTCTTTGCTTCCGTTACAATACAATGCGCCCAAAAACGGCCTTCTAAGAAGCTTTGTTTTAGATTCATCTTCTTGGTACATATCAGGCAAAATTATCTTCAATTCAGATGCCGGAATAATATATCCAACGTTTTGTGCCCCTGATGCAAATATTCCACCAATACTAACACCAACAACCTCACCTTCCATGTTGATTACAGGACCACCAGAGCTTCCAGTATTTATTGGGGCACTCATTTGAATAAGATGCTGATTATTTATATGCTCTCGGCCACTAATTACACCGGTTGTACTTTTCAATGAAGTTTGCCCAAGTGGATACCCTAAAGCCATAACCTTATCAGCACGAAACATATTATCTGAACTACCAAGCTCAAGATACGGAATGTGGCCAATTTTTGAAATAATCGCTTGGCAACCCTCTTTAGAAACTTTAACAAGAGCCAGATCTCTTTCTGGAGAAACGCAAATAACACTGGCGTCAACAATTTGTTGCCCAAGGGACGGAACTCTAAGCCAAACAACTTTTGCCTGGTTAACAACATGCGCATTTGTAATCAAATATCCATCGGAACTTATAAAAAATGCACTTCCAGAAAACTCCGATACATCCGAAATCTTATATGGCTGAAGAAAATTAAATGGGGTTATGTGAACTATTATTTGTACCACAGTATCTTTTATAATTGACTTTACCCCAGCCCACATTTTAGCACGTGTTATTGCATCTGAAGAAATTTGCTTCGCACCCAAAGGACAATTTTTCACCTCAGAATCAATAACAGCTTCTTCTGTTTTACTTGATGACAAAACAACATTGCTACAAACTGTTACTGGCCATTCTTTATACTCACATCGCTCTTGCTTGGTACAACATTTGTATAATAACCCAGCTAACGATAAAGCAAAAAGAGAAAGAATCGTAATTTTATTTTTAGCAAAAAAGGGCATATTCTTCCTAACAAATCTAATGTAAATCAGCATATTAATCATAACGTTGAATAGTATAGTTTAGACAAAAAAACAATAATATCCAAAAATAGCCTTGTTATAACTGATTAATGGCCACAAACAAAACCAATAACACTGCGCCTTTAGGACCACCAATTTGCCAAATAAAAGCCAAAACAGTATCATTAGATAAATTTATGGCACAGAAACACACTATAAATTAAAAGGTTTATTAGCATGAGCTCATCACAAGTTTCCTTGGAAAAAATTGTAGCACTTTGCAAGCGCAGAGGTTTTGTTTTTAAGTCTGCGGATATTTATGGCGGACTTAACGGGTTTTATGATTTTGGACCACTTGGAGCAATATTAAAAAGAAACATAAAAGACGAGTGGACAAAAAATATGATGCTGGCAAAAGATAGTATCATATTTTTAGATGGGGCACAGCTTGGAGGCAGAAACATCTGGAGCGCATCTGGTCATATTGAAAATTTTTACGATGAAATGGTCGACTGTCTCGAATGCAAACATCGCTATAGAACAGACGAAATTGAAATAGAAAAGTCATGCCCACACTGCGGCAATAAAAAGTGGAGCCCTCCTAGAAACTTCAATATGATGTTCAAAACACATGTAGGGGCATTAGAAAAACAAAGCTCCGAGGCATACCTCCGTCCAGAGACAGCTCAAACGATCTTTGTTAATTTCAAAAATATATTAACCTCCTCCCGTGTAAAAATTCCTTTTGGGATCGCACAAATTGGAAAAGCCTTCAGAAACGAAATCACACCTAAACAGTTTCTATTTAGAATGAGAGAATTTGAACAAATGGAAATGGAGTGGTTTTGCAAAGAAAAAGACTCACTAAAAATGTTAGACGAATGGGTACAGGAACGAGTTGAATTCTATTATAAAATTGGTATAAAAAAAGAAAATCTACGAACAAGAGAACACGAACCAGAAGAACTTGCACATTATTCAACAAAAAGTATCGATGTCGAATATTTATTCCCATTTGGCTGGAAGGAACTCGAAGGAATTGCCTACAGAGGAAACTACGACCTTTCCCAACACAGCAAGCACTCTGGAAAAGAGCTTTCAATTTATGATGACCAAGCAAAGGAGTCTTTTATTCCTCATGTTGTAGAATGCTCAACGGGAGTCGATCGCCTTTTCCTAACACTTATGTGTGACGCATATAGAGAAGAAAAAATTGAAGGAGAAGAGCGCGTGGTTCTTGGATTTAGTCCAAAAGTTGCCCCTATAAAAGCAGCCTTCTTCCCTCTAACAAAAAAGCAAACTGAAGCCTTTCTTCCGGTATATAAGAAAATTCGTCAAAAATATCCCGAAATTCAGTTTGATGAATCAGGCTCTATTGGAAAAAGATACAGAAGACAAGATGAAATTGGCACACCAGTATGCTTCACTTATGACTTTGACAGTGAAAACGACAACAGCGTTACCGCTAGGGACCGTGACACCACAAAGCAAACACGAATTAATCTAGAAAGTATTGATTCCTATCTAGAAAACATATTAAAGTAACTGTCAAACACAAGGGAAGACAATGTTAAAGAAGCTGTATGACTGGATGGGAACCCACGTTAATAAACCATATGGAGTTCCACTTCTTGGACTACTTTTTTTTATAGAAGCTATTTTTTTTGTGCCTGTTGATCCACTGCTTATTCTCTTTTGCTTAGAAAACAGAAAAAAAGCAATGTATTTTGCAACAGTCGCCACTATTTTTTCAGTACTCGGAGGGGCCGCAGGATATCTTATTGGGTGGCAGTTCTGGGACGCTTGCGGGAGCAAGCTTATAGAATTTTTCACAACACCAGAAACATTTAATCACATAAAATGCCAGTACGAAATCTACGAGACATGGGCCGTATTAATAGCTGGATTTACACCATTACCATACAAGGCTGTAACTTTAACTGCAGGATTCTGCAAGTTGCCGTTTATTCCTTTTCTTGTATGCTCGCTAATTTCACGAGGAGCAAGATTTTTCCTAGTCGCAATCATCATAAGAATTTGGGGGGTCAAAATTAAAGAATTTATAGACAAATACTTTAACCTTCTCGCTCTTGTCTTTGCGATTTTGGTAGTAGGAGCAATATGGATCTTTAAATAAAGGAGTTTAGCATATGAAATACAAAAGCCTGGCAAAGTTCTCTCCCGGGCGGACGATCTTGCTTTCACTTTTTAGCGTTATCGCAATAGGAACTTTGTTGTTAACACTTCCATTTGCACGAAACACTTTTATACCATTTACAGACCTGTTTTTCACTTCAACATCTGCTACTTGCGTAACGGGTCTTTTTACCGTTCCTATGGAAAATTTTACGCGATTTGGGCACTTTATTATAATGCTTCTAATTCAGGTTGGCGGTCTTGGTTTAATGACCATGTCATTATTCGTAATATCTCTTTTTACAGACCTGGGACTTGCCGCACAATTTATGGCAGGTAAGATTTTGCAACTTGAAACATGGAAAAACATTAGAAAGATGCTGCTTTTCATTATAATCATCACTCTTGCATCAGAAGCAATTGGTGCAATATTGCTTTTTACATCATTTAGATATGACTACCCATTGTCAGAAGCAATCTTTATGTCAGTGTTTCATTCTATTTCCGCATTTTGCAACTCAGGAATAAATTTACTTCCGCATGGCATAGCTAATTACTCACATAGTTACAAAGTTCTATCCACAATAGGCATTCTAATGTTCTGCGGAGGAATAGGATTTGTAAC
>JABGSX010000054.1 GCA_018647505.1 bacterium
CCTACACACCCTTTACGCCCAGTAATTCCGAATAACGCTTGCACCCCTCGTATTACCGCGGCTGCTGGCACGAAGTTAGCCGGTGCTTTCTTTAATGGTAACGTCATCTCCCATCTATATTACAGATGGGCCTTTCTTCCCACTTAACAGAAGTTTACAACCCGAAGGCCTTCATCCCTCACGCGGCGTCGCTGCGTCAGACTTTCGTCCATTGCGCAAAATTCCTCACTGCTGCCTCCCGTAGGAGTCTGGGCCGTATCTCAGTCCCAATGTGGCCGATCACCCTCTCAGGTCGGCTAACTATCATCGTCTTGGTAGGCCATTACCCCACCAACTAACTAATAGTGCACAGGCTCATCTTTCAGCGACAGCAAAGAGGCCATCTTTCTCCCCGGAGGGACGTATGCAGCATTAACGTCGATTTCTCAACGGTATTCTTCACTGAAAGGTAAATTCCTGCGTGTTACTCACCAGTTCGCCGCTCTACTCATCCCCGAAGGGATTTTCTCGCTCGACTTGCATGTGTTAGGCACGCCGCCAGCGTTCATTCTGAGCCAGGATCAAACTCTTCATCTCAAAAAGTATTGTGATCCAATAGAATGTAACTTATTGACGGTAGGCAAATTTGTATTACCTATCTTATATTAGTCTTATACATGTCAAAGAACTTTCTAAATCTTTCTTTTCAAACTTTTTTTCTTACTCTCTCTCCCTTTAAGCGTAGGATAATTATATGCTGCCTTTTACTTGCTGTCAAATTTCTTTTGAAATCTTTTTCCCCCTTGTTTACCCTACTTTCAAAGACACGTTTTCCCCATCTGCACTCGATATATTCTCAAAAATTTCTGTGGGAAACGTAGCGATTAGTAATATAGTAACAAAAAGACTTACATTTGCAACTATTTTTTTGTTATTTTTATAGTTTACCTCTTTATTATCGACCTATCAAAAAGCGCCCCTCTTGCAAAAGCCCAAGGAGAGAGGGTATTGGTTCGCAGCCATACTCAACTATGGACATACAAAAAAAGTTGTAATATTGTCAAAAAATAAAAAGGGATAACAAAAATAAATAAAAAAGGAGAATTTATTATGAAAAAACAAGTATTGGCACTCTTTTTGTCTATCTTTTTCACTATTGGTTGTCTTGGCGCAGCAGAAGTCAAAAAACCAGCAAAGCCATCTCCGGTCCCTGAAGTTAACATGGACATTGATCAATTCATGGGTCTTTCTCTAACCTCGTGGTGCAATTTGTGTTTTAAAAATTTACGCGAATACACACGCTCAGAATATTCAAGCTTCATTGATATTCCAACACTATTGTCTAAAGATACTTTCTTGGCCCTTTTAAAACACTTTCAAACTTCAACTATTAATAGTGATACCAAATACGGAATGACAAAAAATACAAACTGGGTAAAACCTCCTGACGATGGGGTAGAAGTCAAAACAATACTCTCTTTCCCATACGCGCAAAGAGTAATCCTTAAGCCAGGAGAAACCGCCGTTATAACTGGAGACCTACACTCAAGCCTACACTCTACCTTAAGAAACTTGCTAAGAATGCTATCTGAAAAATTAATAAAAGATAACTTCAAATTGGCAAAAGGCTATTTTATGTTCTTTTTAGGGGACATATCCGACAGAGGTCGTTATGGAGCAGAGTCATGGGCAACTATTATAAGACTCAAAATAGCAAACCCAGACAGAGTTTTTATTATGAAGGGAAACCATGAAGACACAAGTGTTAACAAAGTGTGGGGCTTCCAAAAAGAACTTTTCGACAAATACCAAATAGGAACAGATGAACTAGAAAATGTTTATAAAATTCTTCCGGAGGTAACATTTCTTGGCTGCCAAAATTCTTTTGTACAATTATGTCACGGCGGAATTGAGCTCGGATATAATCCTCAAGATCTTTTATTATTTTCTAACGAAAGCTCACAAATATCATACCAAGCTCTTACCATGGCTGATCCGTCAAGAGGAATATATGGAAATATTGATAGAACAAGGGTTATTTCAGAATTACCAGAACCATGGCATGGTGAAGTACTATCTCTTGGTTTAAACATTGACCTGCCCGTTTTTGGATTTAATACTTCCGACTTTTTCACAAAACTAAAAATTGGGCGGGGGGACGTCCTTGCCGCAACCCAACCATTTACAAAAATTCTTTTTGAAAAAATAACCAGAGAAACACCAGGGGCAACCTTGCACTCAATTTTTAGAGGGCACCAACACAGTGATTCAGCAACCACAGAAGAATCTTTTTCTGGATTTAATGTTTTTGATGAATCAGGATTACATCCTGGACTATTAGAACCGGGTAGAGCTCCCGGAATAGCGTTTCCAATTGGATCACAAACCATATACACTCTTTTTTCGGCTCCAGAAGCACTTGGAGCAAACTATGACTGTTTTGTCACCATAAAAACAGGACCAACATATGCAGATTGGCAGCTAAGAATTTTTGAGTACTATCTAGACGAAGATAGAAAAAACTTATTGGTCATGGAATATCCAAGGAACATGATTGATATAGGGTCATACTTGCAAACAAACAAAGACGGAAGTTTTTCCTGGAGAAAAACTTCGGAACTTACCATATCACAAATTAGAGAGTTGGTTTCAAACCTTACAGCATCTATGTCAATATTTCCAGAAAGACTAGAAGAATCCCTTCCAAAGCTAATCTTTAATATTCACAATTTTGCGCAACAATCAATACATCCACATCTTAGAAAAGATCAAGTTGAATACATTGCAAAACAATTAAAGCTTATGTTGTTCACATTCAACTCACAACTAAACAAGCCAACGGTTAAAGAAAAATTAACAGCAGAAATAAAGACACAACTAAAAGATTGGGCAAACGGTTTGATAGCAATATCAAAAAAATCTGACAGTTTTTCCAAAAGTGACATTACAAGCCGACTAAAATTAATATTTCCCCCAGAACATACAAAAAAGGCTGCAGAAACAAAAGCGGCGCAACCAACATTAATAAAAGGCACCAAAGCCTCTCCGCCTCCACCTCCTCTATTGCCTGGTATAAAAAAAGCCTCTCCACCACCGCCACCTCCATTACCAATAAAAGTGGCAGTTCAAAAAATGAAATATAAAACACAAAACAGCAAGGGTATTTTAAAAAAAGGAGCAGAGTATGTTGTTGATTTTATAAAAAAGTTAAATGAAAAATTTTTTAAATAAGGTTTTTGTTTAATTTATAGCTAAGGAATTTTTATTATGAGAAAAATTAATTTAATTCTATTTTTTCTAGCAATATTTATCTCAACCAATTCCCACACTATTTTTTATCAAATAGATGGGATCGAACGCTTGCGCTCATCCATTTTTACAGTACCAGAAGAATATATTGGAAAAACAGTTGGTGAATTTAAGGATTATTTGTCCCACGTTGGACTAGTTACACCAAACACAGCTACACCAATACCAACACCTGCTAGCCAAATACACATTATAACGTTACAAGATTTAGACGATAAAATTGTTGATGTTGTTCTTGAAAATGACCACATTATTCAAAAAGCCGATGAACGCCTTCATGTAGAAATTAGCACGGAACCACTTGAAAAAATCCACGAAAAACATGAAACAGAACATGAAATAAAACACAAATTAGATATATTGGAAGAATTACTTAAATTTCTTAAAATGAGAATGGATGCGACTAGAAAAACTCGTGAAAAATGTATACGTGAAATTGAAAAGATAAGAACGAACACAATTAATCCCAATGAAGAACTCTACATAAAACATTCAGAAAAGTTGAAAAGGATTGATTCCATTCCACATGAAATACATGAAACTGAAAGTAGTATTGCCGCACTTAGGGCCAAGCTAAACAATATTTACGGCACACCACGTGCTGTAAGAGGCCACGCTGCTGAAAGCTTTGCCCCGGCACCTGAAAAAAAGTTTTCACAAGTAGAAGATCCAAGAGGAACATTAGTACGCGATACAACTCCAGAACCTCAATTATCAACAATATCGAAACCAAGGACAAAGCGAAAAAGTCGAGGCGCTAAGGTTGCTCGGGCTAGAGAAGTTGCAGGAAGAATTGCAGAATTAGCTGAAATTTTAGCTGCTGATCTAATGGCAGAAGACAACGAACTTGTAGCCCTTATAGAAGAGGCTCCAGATCATGTACAAAACAGAATGAGAGACTTTCTTCTAAATAGAAATAAGTTTAAAACCAAAAATAAATCTAGAGTTGCTAGAAGAATGATGGAAGCAAGTAAGGAACAATTATTAGCAACACTATAAAACTATTAAAATAAATACAATGTACATATTAGGAGCTACAGTTGTAGCTCCTTTTTTAATATCTTAATAAATTTTTTAATAGAGGTCTCAAGATCTTGGGCAACAACATGATACTTGTAAATTGAATTTTTCAATTCGTTAAGCACCTCCTGCTTTGCCCGCAACATTCTACTTTCAATTATTTCTTTTGAATCTCTTTCCCGCCCCGAAATACGTCTATGCAAAATATTAAAGTCCGCTGGGGTTAACCAAATAAGAACAGAATTAGGATATTCCTTTACAATGTTATAGCCACCAACCTGATCAATAATTAAAAAATAAGACTTTCCAAATTCCAGTTCATGTAAAATATCCTTTGGGGAGCCATAACAATCTCCATACGCATCGCTCCACTCAATAAAAAAGTCCTGCGCTATTTTTTCTTCAAACTCCTTTTTGGATAAAAAATTGTAATCGATACCATGCTGTTCAGTTTTGTGCGGTTCTTTTGTTGTATACGTAACAACCCGCTCAATATTAATGTACGGCCCATATTGCTCGATTATTTTTAGAATCAATGTGGTTTTTCCGGTTCCAGAAGGAGCAGAAACAATAAACAACTTTCCTTTTCGCGACATGGTCACCCCTGAATTGTAAAAACTTTACACTTCAATACAAAACCAATCATATCAAAAAAATAAAAACTGGCGAAAGTCTATTAATGTCCAATATCAAAAAAGTCACCGCCCTTTCGAACGGTGACAGTTTATACTTTGGTAAAAATTTATTATCTGCTTGCTGGTCTAGATCTACTCAAAGCCCATTCGCTATGCTTCGCTCTTAGCGTCCTTTCAAATGTGTCTTTTGCATCAGCCTTCTCTTTTGGACGACCAGAGTCTTCTAAACCGCCCCAAAGATTATCAACTTCTGTCCACAGGTTGTGCTCTTCTCCTCTTGGAAATGCCCCGGCTTCGATCATTTCCGACAATCTTTCAAGCTCTCTTCTAACTATTACGCCACGACGCTTAATAACTTTTTCTTGCCTTGCATACTCTGTTGCCGTTTCTGGTGATGCTGTAGAAACACCATGTCTTTCAGCACTTCTTCTTTTTAATTCTTCATACCTGTCCCAAGCGCCTAAAAGCCTTTCTTCAAACGCATTATAAGTGTCTTCTACTCCTGGCTCTCCTAAAGACAAATCATCACTAAGAGCTCTAAGACCTTCCTCAAGCTCTTCTCTTGTCCTAAAGTCTCTCTTTCTCTTAGCAAGGTCTTTAAATGATGTTGCTTGTGCTTCTTCTCTTTCTCTTTTCGCTCTTAGCGCAGGCAACCTCCAAGCTAATCTAGGATCTACAACAGCGGCTTCTCTTTTATCTGCAGCCTCGTTCAATTCTTCAGCAACTTCTTCAACAGCTTCTTCAAGATCTGGACCGTCAGAATCAACTTCGCTTAAACCTTCGTCTTCAACCCCACCTGAACCAAATGACCTATACCATCTTTGTATAGCACTTGCAGCATCACCTTCTTCTTCAGCCTCTTCTTTAGCCTCTTCAAGTTCGGCAAGATCATAAACTGGTTTTACAACTTGTCCACCAACAGGATCTGGTACTACAACTTCTCCACCAAGATGTTTAATCTCTTCAAATCTGGCGCTTAAGTCATCGTATTCATGGCCCAAAGCTGCTAACCTTTCTTGAAATCCTTCAAGAACGTCGCCACATTCACAAGTCCTAAACATACCAAAAACAAAAACGGACAAAATAAGAAGAAAAACCTTCTTCATAAAAATCTCCTTTGTAAAAAACAACTTATTACACTACCGCGCATTCTACAACGAAGATGAGGAAAAAATCAATTTTTAATGCTATATTAATTTTGTAATATTTAATTTTTGAGGAAGTATAATGTTAATTGATGAATTACGCGAACAGATAAAATCTATTGAGCCAGACATAAAAACAATTAAAACATTCTGGACCCAATCAGAAAACGCAAAAAAATACGAGTCACTAAAAAAGGAAACCGAACAAGAAACATTCTGGCAACACAAGCAGCGCACAGAAATTCTAAAAAAACTACAAGGCATTAGGGAATTAAAAAAACAATATGAAACTCTAACCAAATCATTTGAAGAGATTCTGGAAATGGTTGAGTTATTCAAGGATGACGAAGAAGAACTTAACAAACTAAAAATAGAAATATCCTCTTTGGAAAAATCTGTTTCATACTTTAAGGTTAACGTACTTCTTGATGACCCAAATGATGGCAAAGCATGTTTTTTAAGTATTAATGCTGGCGCAGGCGGAACAGAATCACAGGATTGGACGTCAATGTTAATGAGGATGTATCTACGGTTCTGCGAGCGTGAAAAATTAAATTCTAAAATTGTAGACATAATATCTGGCGAAGAAGCTGGAGTAAAATCAGTAACACTATACATAAAAGGTACAAACGCGTTTGGTCTTTTAAAAGGTGAACGAGGAATTCACAGGCTAGTCAGAATTTCTCCATTTGACTCAAACAAACGTCGGCATACATCTTTTTCTGGAGTTATGGTAATGCCAGAGGCCGAGGAAGTTGCAATCGAGATTGATCCAAAAGACTTGCGTATTGACACTTATCGTGCAAGTGGTGCAGGAGGACAACACGTAAACAAAACCGATTCCGCAGTACGAATTACACACAACCCAACAGGAATTGTTGTTCAATGCCAAAATGAACGCTCTCAATTACAAAACAAAGAAACTTCTATGAAAATGCTCAAGGCAAAGTTGGTTCAAAAACAACAAGAAGAGCAAGATGCCAAGCGTGCAAAAATTGAGAAAAAAAAGATTGAATGGGGCTCACAAATTAGATCTTATGTTTTGCATCCTTACAAAATGGTAAAAGATCACCGAACAAATATAGAGTCTCCTCAGCCAGACGTGGTACTTGATGGCGATTTGATGAAATTTATTGAATCCAACCTTTTATTGGAATCTAAAAAATAATTGGCTATATTTTATTCGTATCCGTTCGTACTGAGCGGAGAAAGCGATAGCGAACGAAATCGAATGCATACGAACATAAATAAAAATGCCCGCGCAATTGCGCGGGCATCTTAAATAAAAGTATGTTGTAAATTTAAGCCACTATAAATTGATTGTTTTGTGGATCAAAAGTAATGCTAGCACCACCAACATCAAAGCTAACTTTTTTGTCATTTGGCACAACAACATCAACGCTTTTACCAACAAATGAAAGTATCAAATTGCCGAAATTTTCAAATTCAAAATATGACGTGTAGTCATCCCTATTAAACTTGACTCCTTTTATCAAAACCTTTTTTTTCCAAATTTCTTTCTGCAAAAGACCAACTTCTTTTATTGGAACAATAGTAAACCTTTTATCCGCCTCAACTTGTTTCCCATCAACAAAATCATAAATTACTTCAGGAATTGTTATACTCCACATGGGCTCAATTTGGCCTCTTTTATTAATTTTGATATAAACTATGTTAAAATCATACGGAACATCTTTGTAAAACGTTCCGTTCATAGAGACACCAGAAAATCTATAGCCCATGCCTGGAGCAACTTGCGAATACGGGAAAAGACCCGTTAAGCCTGAAGCTAATGTGGCTGTGCTAGATCTAACAAATTTTATTTTTTCTTTAACAACTCTATCCAATTTAAACATTACAGATTGCGTTGCCCCTGAGTTGTTGCTAAACAAAAACATTTTTTTATCTCGTGTAACCGTTATACCCAAACAAGCAGAAAAACCAGTTAATAATAATATAGCTAAAAACTTTATACGCATTACCAACCCTTCTAAAATTATTTACCAAATATACCTTTTACTTTTCCCCAAGTTTTTCCAAACCAATTTTTAACATTATCCCAAAAACCTGGTGCCTTAATTTGAATAATCATGTTTCTTTTGTCTATCAAAATACCAGCTTTTCTTTCTTTTTCTCCTTTTGTAAGTTTGTAAACAACTGAACCTTTATCAATATTACACTCAAATACACTTTCCATTTTTAAAGTTCGCTTACCATCTTTGTCCAAAATATTGTAATAAACAACTTTTTGACCACCAGGAATTGTTTTGGCCAGCTTTTTACCACCAATCAAAAAGACAATAGAATCACCGCGAGAATGTTTAAGCGCATTAAATGTTTTCTTTTTGCCCAAACCTGTTGTAACTTTCTCGTGCCAACGCTGCTCAACTGGAACAATGGCGGTCACTTTTCCCTTTTTGGAAATATACGCAAGCGGCTGTTGACCCCACGGAATTGATCTTTTTCCAACCCCAAACACAACAGTAACATCAACTGCAGTTTGATTATTTACTATGTAACACATGTCCCCAGAAAATTTTCCAAGATTAACCGGCATTATAGGGCTCTTGTCTTGCTTGTGAGCAACACAAAATAAACTTGCAAAAAGAACAACTGGTAAAAATGTACTAAACTTTTTCATAGAACGACTCCAGTAAAAAATTATTTAAAAAAACTTGCAGCCGCCTGGCCCAACACCCACAATGAATTTGCTGCAAACATTCCGGATGCAAAAGGGAAAAGACTCTCTTTGTCTTTGAACAACAATGTAGAAGCGCCTCCAAGTATTAACCCTAACGAAATATCAATCGGCATAAGCAAGCCACCAAGAACTAACATAGGACTAATCCTAATTTTTTTCAATATATAACCAAACACAAATCCAATAATCAAAACATAAATATCAAAACACTTAAAGTTTATAAGAAGGCTACGCGCCTGAGCACGCTGTGCAAAAAGTTCTGCCGAACCAAGCCCAAGAGAAGTTATTAACAACCAAAATACAATTCCTATTGCTATTGAGCTAACAACAAGTCCAAGAAGTTGGTACCGCCTTACAACCTTAATTTTAATTCCAGAAAGAACTGCAACTTTGCGACTAAACAATACGTCTGCCGCCACACCACCAACAATTTCTACAAAAGTTGAAAGTATAACAAGCTGCACAAAGTTGAGCCCAAACATAAACATTGCTGGTATCATGACAAATGTTGCAAACCGCCCAAGTTGTGCTAACCCTATTTTCCCAGCAATTACAACAATTTGGTATGCACAGATAAGAGAAAATACAATCAGATAGACCTGAGAAATAAATGAAAATTTAAAATACGAAAGACAACAAAAAATTATTGCCAAAACTATACAAAGTTCAACCAAAAGACCTTTTGTAAGAGTAATTCCAGAGGAATTTTTGGTTGTTTTTTTCCCATTTCTTTTATCTTTAAACGTTTTCCACAAAGCTTTTGGCGTAGCAATAAAACCAGAAACTGCCCCAGCCAAAACCATACCGCTACAAAAAGCCAAAATAAAATCAAAGCGTTGTATGTGTTGAAAAAACAAAGTATTAATCGGATCTAAAATAATAATTTTTGCAATTGCTCCAACGGCTAAAGGAACAGCAATAACATGTCCGGTTACAAAGCCTATTGCCCATAACATTGGCAACATTGGCATGGTAATTCTAATGTGTGGAATATTCAAAAATAAGAGCTTACACTTTCCAATTAATGTTAAAACCTTCGGTAAAAAACCTTTAAAAAAAATAAATCCATCCTGAAAAATTCCATACATAATTCCACCACCCAATCCAAAAAACAAATCCTTTGCCTTACTTAATTGCTTTTGGCTAGAGATCATTTTGTAAACAAGTTGGCCTATTGGAAATGACAGATTCTGTTTTTCAATCAATGAAACCTGCACTAAATCTGCAAGCCAAAAACCCAACATTCCCGCACTTATAGAAAGTGCCGCTAATGCAGAGACAAAAAAAACAGGACTTGCAAGCCATGAATTAAATAAAGATTTGTCCAAAAAATACAAAGTTGGGAACGAAAAACCACAAGCAACAGCTAAAATTCCACCGATAGACCCGGTGGCCGTTGCTAAAACAATATTTTTTCCAGAAGATTTATTGGAATAGATTAGCTTAAAAATAACCGATGCAAATAAAACCAGTGTTGGCGCTATCCAAGGCCCAATTGGCGTGGCCATTGAAATGTAACCCATTACAGCTGTTGAAAATACCGCCAACAAACAACCAACAACAACAGTAAAAAAATGCATTTGACTTCTCCCCAACAAAAAACACTACAATTGTGACAATAAATGGTAACACTTTATAAAAAATAGTGAAATTTTAGTTAGGAATTATAGCCTATTTGTATCCACACGAGATTACTTGAAATTGTAATTCGCTAAGGCAAAAAGTGATATGCGTTCGCATACATTCCATTCGACTCGGCATTACGCCTAGCTCAGGGCCATCGGGCATTAGCTATCGCTCTCTCCGCTCAGTACGAACGGCAAGCAAGCTTGATATTGATGAACAAAATAAAATTCACTTATCCCGTTCGATGTGCCCTACGGATTTACTCAGGGCGAACGGACGGGGAAGCATGTTTGTATAAAAGCATAAATTCCTACAGAAGCTAAAACACCCGTTCGAATATATCCTTCGACGCTGCTCAGAACGAACGGGTAATCGTTTGTATTATAAAA
>JABGSX010000055.1 GCA_018647505.1 bacterium
CCAACCTCTATAATCGGTACCGTCGTAAGCAACAACAATTTTATATATCGTCATAAACAATGTCTTTCAACACAAAAAAGGCCCGCATAAAACATGCAGGCCTTTTTTTAAAAGTTTAAATTAAAAGCCGTGTGAAGTATAAGGCAACAACGCCATTATACGAGCTTTCTTTATTTCTCTAGAAATCATTCTTTGGAAAAAAGCAGAGTTTCCAGAAATTCGAGAAGGTAAAATTTTACCTCTCTCTGTTAAAAACTGTCTTAGAAGAACAGGATTTTTATAATTTATTTGTTCTACTAGCTCAGGATTTGAAGAGAAACGACAATGCTTTTGTGGGGAAAAACTAGAACGACGCTTTTTTTTCCTCAATAACCTTGCACTTAATTTTAACTTAATTTTTTTAGACATATATTTCCTTTAGGTCTTATTTTTCTTCTACAGCTGGTTTATCCTGTTCTTTGTCTTCTTTCTTGGCTTCTTTAGCTTCTTTTGGCTCCTTAGCAGGTTTTTCTTCTACCTTACTTTCCGGTTTAGCCTTCTCCTCTTTTTCTACAGACTTTTCAGCTTCTTTCCCTGCTGGCTCTGTAGAAACTTCTTTCTTTTCAACGGCCTTTTTTTCTACAACCGCTTTGTCAGCGCTTACTGCTTTGTCTGGCTCCACATCTTCTTTTGCAGCCTTTTCTACTTTCTTCGAATCGACAGAATCTGATACCGTTTCTTTGGGTCCAGCTTGCACATCTTTTTGAGAGCTCTTTCTGTTGCCAGCGGCTTTGTCCTTAGGTAAAAATCCACCCATTTTATTTTCTCTCAAGAAAGTATCAACGTCATGCGACGGAGTATCCTCAAGTGACGGAGGCTTTTTGTATTCTAAGGAGTCTTTTGGATCTAGGACTGATGTAAAGGTTCTCATAACAATTTCTTGAGCCTTAACACCAAAGAATGAATCCATCTCTTTAAACAACTCACGAACTTCATTTGAGTCAAGCTCGAATCGTATTAAGAAGTAAACACCATATTCATTTTTTCTTACTGGATAAGCAAGGCGATACTTTCCCCATTTATCAAATGAGATCAAAGAGCCTTTATCTTTTTGGATAAGCTTGCTAAATTCCAGCTCTAACCAAGAGCTTTCATCAGCTGTAATTTCAGGAACAGACAAAATCAACGTTTCATAACGTTTCATAAAAAAATCCTCTGTACTAATTGGAAGTTAAACTATAAAACTACCGGAATTTATGGCATTTTATTTAGTACACCAAAGTATTCCAAAGACCATAGGTCATGATTTATCATAATAACAAAAATAAAGTTTTTTTAAATGTTTTTATAAAACAAAATCCGCCTGCTTTGTTATAAACAGACGGATCAATTACTCTCAGATTTTTAAAAATTATTATGCGTATTTTTGAATGCGCTGAACAATTCGACCGATAATCCTAAAATGATCTTTTCCTCTAACCAATGCAATTGGCGCATGCTTGTGACTGACGGATTCTAAAACAATAAAATCTTCTGTGTACGTAACTTGCATAATTGCTTTTACAGGAGTTTCATTTCCATATTCTACAGCTGCGGTATCACCAGATCTAGTCCAAACTTCAGGAGAGAAAATTAAATAATCACCTTTTACAAAAGCTGGAGCCAAAACGTTATTTTCTACAGCTAATGCAAACATGGAATTATCTGAAGAATTAAACATAGGAACAAATACATCTTTGTATCCTGTTGTAACTTGTGCCAATTGATTATTGTAAGGAGATGGGTTCGAAGGAACCTCACCAACAACCGGAACAACTTGAACTTTCAATTCTACATCAGATTTTTCTGGCATGCTTATGTTTTTATCAATATTGTCGGTTCTTTTGCGTCGCTCTGCAAAAAGATCAATTGGTGTCAATTCAAAAGCGTCCGCCAATTTCCTCAATGAATCCTCATTCCAACGACGAGTTCCATTTTTAATGTGGGTTAAATAACTTTCGGACATACCGGTTTTTTCTGCCAATATTTTCGTGGTCCACCCTTTTTCACGCAGTAATTCTTTTACGCGCAACTCTGTTGACGTTGCCATGATCGTACTCCTCTTACGTACACTGGTTATTTATGATAGTATGGTTTACTTAATTTAATTTAAACTTTCAATAATTTATTCTAATAATACTAATTGTACACATAAAACAACTTTTGTCAAAGGGAAATTCTCCCTATGAGAAAAAAAATATTACCTTCAAAAATTTCTCTTAACTTTTATGAAAGTCAAACCTGGGCCTCGAAAAACACGGCCTGCGGGGTCGATGAAGTTGGCAGAGGTTGTTTGGCTGGCCCTATTGTTGTCTCATCTGTAATTTTACCAGCTAATTCAGAAACTTTCTTATTGAAAGATTCAAAGACTCTAACCGTTGCACAACGCAACCAAGCATACAAGTGGATAATTAAAAATTGCCAATACAGCTTTGGAATATTAAATCATAGGGTTATAGACCAAAAAAACATCTATCAAACAACTCTTTTGGCAATGAAAAGATCAGTGTTGCAACTTTTTGCAACAACCCAAAAACTTCCTAGCCTTATTTTAGTTGACGCAATGCCTTTATCGCTCGCAAATACAACATACAAAAACATCGACATTCACCACTTTCCATTTGGCGAAAGTGTTTCATCCTCAATTGCCGCAGCTTCAATTGTTGCCAAAGTTAAACGAGATGAAATAATGAAAAAAATGGATGAAATTTTTCCAGGATACGCATTTGCTATTCACAAAGGTTACCAAACACAAAAACATATAGATGCGCTTGATGTTAAAGGTCCATCAATTATTCATCGTCAAACATACTTGAAAAAATATTTTATTAAAACACAGGAGAAAGCACATGAAAACCAACAGCTTATGTTTTTCTGAGGTTGTACAAAGCTCTTTAGAGCAGTGGAAAGCTCAGACTTGGAAGTGGGACAATTTTCCACAATTTGGAAGCATTGTAACAATAGAAAGTGGAAAGCGAACTATTTTTGGTGTTGTATTCCAAGTTCAAACAGGATCCTTGGATCCAATACACGCACCAGTTGCATATCAAAAGACAGAAGAAGAGTTAAAGTCTGAGCAACCACAAATTTTTGAGTTTCTCAAAACAACTTTTGATTGTTTAACAATTGGCTATAAAGAAAATGGAAAGTTTTTTTACACTCTTGCGCCTGAGCCACCAAAAATTCATGCCTTTGTATCAAAAACAACCTCTGACATGGCAAAAAGTTTTTTACATAGCAATCAGTATCTTCACCTTTTGTTTGGACATGAAAATAAACTTGGAAACATAGACGAGCTATTACTTGCAATATTAAAATTTAAAGCATCAAAAACAACCTTAACCCAAGAATCAATTGAAAAATTTTCACAAACGTTTTCGCTTATTACAGGAAACGACTATAGACGGTTAAAGCTATTTCTACTTAGAGCACAAAATATTTTTATTAATAATTAAAGGTTAAATTATATATTTTAAAATTCTGTCTTTCTCAAATAGCTAGCTAAAACATAACTGATAAAACAAAAAGAAACTGGTCCGTTTACAAACCTTTTAGTCTAATCTTGATTACAAATGGTTTATGTTTTTTGTGTTCTTCACATACAAGTCCTTTACTGAAAAGAGAACTTTCAATTTTTAAAAGTCTCTCTCTTGTAGCATAATTATACCGATAGTGCCCTATCTCATAAGGTCTTGAATCAGCAGATCTTTTTTTATCAGAATACTTTTTCACACAATACCAGCAACCAGAAGCTTTTGCCGCAACACAATCTGCCTCTTCTTCTTCGTGTTTATATAAATTTAGATTAATATCATTAAAACGGTATCGTTGAACAATATGAACAGCTTCATGCAAAAGAACAATCCGTTGATAAAAAGCTGGTCGCAATAAAATTCTTTTATCTAAAACAATCTTGTCTTTTTTACAGGTAGCTATTGACCACGTTTTTCTTGTTTTACCAACAACAATAGGAAGTCTTTTTCCAAATGGAACCCCAACAGTCTTCTGAGCCCAACTACCAAGTTCTGAAAAACGTTCATCAAAAAACTCTCCTTCCTCTAGTTTAATAGGAATTGGCCCAATAAATGGCTGTTCTTCGTCTTCACGAGAAGTACAACTAGCCTTTATATAACCACAAAATAGAACCGCGAATCCAACTTTGCCCCCAACACGCGCAAGCCTCTTTAATGCCGAAGCACTCTCAACTTGCCCACACAACAATAACGACAACATAAATATTAAACATTTTTTATTCATAATTAACCCCCAACAAAATCTTTAACTCACAACCTTCTTTACAGCTAAATAAGCCAAAAAAACGGCTTCAGATAACAAAACCCCTCCAGCAACAACATCAAATGCTATTTCTAATCTTTTCTTTCTTTCTTCATGCAAGTGTTCATCACAAAGCAATCCCTCTTTTTCTTGCATCTTAATAATTGGTTCGAAGTCTTCTTTTTTCGCATATTTATATCTATAATCATTTTCATCATCATATGGCCTAGATTCACGTTTAATTTTGCCCCTAGAATACACCCTAGTGCATAAATAACAACGGCCATATTTTGCAGCCTCTAGGCCGGCCTCTTCTTCAATATTCTTATATCTATCTTTATCTAATACAACACAACGACCTTTTTCATTTCTTTGTTTTACATGAATAGCCTCATGCAACATAGAAATTCTTTGCCAATAAGGACTAGCACCAACAAATTTTTTCTTGTCCACAAAAATATGATCTGGACAACAACAAGCTGCGGCCCAACTTCTTCTACCTCTCTTAGAAATATCACCAACTAGAACAAATGTCCTCTTTTTAAGGGGTACACCAACCTTATCCTGAGCCCACAATACAAGCTTAGAATAATGCATATCAAACTTACCACCATATTCTAATGACATTGGCAATGGGCCATGAACAGGATATTTTTTTTCATGCCAATCACAATAATGCGCATATCCCGCAAGAGGCAGAGCTACAACATCAAAAATGCAAATAGCCCCCATAAATATTTTATTGTCCAAAGCACGGACCACCCTTCTCGCTGCCGAAGCACTCTCAACTTGCCCACACAATAACAATGACAACATAAATATTAAATATTTTTTATTCATAATTAACCTCCAACTAAACCTAAAAACCTTCCCTCTTGCCTTCTAAAAACTCTCTTTTGGTCTCTAGTTCTGCAGTTTTTGAAATAATACTGCTAAAGTCCATATAATTAAAAATCAAAAGAGGAGAAAGTGGATAAACAGAAAATGGAAACCTTTTTTTTATACTTTCAATTTTTCTATGCATAGAACATAATAATCCGGCCCTTTTTTGCTTCTCAAAAATTGGCTCCAAATCTCCTCTTGTTGCGTAAGGATTCCACTCAGCACCTCTATCAAAACTACGCCCAAGAGCAAAAGATTCTACACACTTCCAACAACCAGACATTCTGGCAGCCTGTAAATCTGCATCTTTTTCAACTCGTCCCAACAAATTAAGAATTAAAAAAACAACAGCAAATCGTCTTTGTGCAACATGCCTAGCCTCATGGAGAATTGCTACTCTTTGTAATGAAAGTGGAGCCATAACAAACTGATAAGGGTCTAGCAATATTTTAGTTGAGCTAACTCCCCCAATAAGTATACCCCCCCCCGTATAATGACATTCTCCTACAACAACGGGGAGTTGCCATATCTCACTTATGCCCATCTTAGTCTGTGCCCACTTACCAAGTTCAGAGCAAAATCTATCTTCAGATTCCCCATCAGCAAGTCTTAATCCTCGCCATCTATCATAAAGCCTATCAATAGCTACAAGCCCTTCAAAAACCACAACAGTCAAAAACACCTTACCAGCAATTTTCAAACAGCGTAAAGAAACACTATCCCTCTCAGCAGCTCTGACAAAAAAGGGGAAAACTAAAATTAAAAACAAAAATGTAATAAATCTTTTTTTCAAAATAACCTCATAATATTTTTATCTTCTAAAAACCCTATAAGCAAGTTTTAAAAGACCATACGTCGACAAAGCAACAAAAACAGAAGCAAAAATAGTAACCCCAGCCTTATGTCTTATACAAAGTTTTTTTTGTTTTTTTGACAAATCCATTATATCTTTAAATTTTGCGTATCTACCATAAACATCAGAATCCTTTCCAGGAGCCAAAAAAGCAAAAGTATAAGTACAAGCTGGACAACCTCTAGCCTTTGCTGCTTCCATGTCAGCTTCTTGCTCAATATCTTCATACAATTGAGTATCAATAACCCTACAGCGATCTGCTCCCTCTCTTTGAAAAGCATGAGCGGCCTCATGAAGAGCAATTAAGTGTTGAAGAGAAAATGGAAGCCTAAAAAAATCTCTTTTATTAAAAACAATTTTATCTCTATAGCACAATGCCAATGCCGCAGAATCTCCCTCTATATCTTCAAAATAAACAGGTAAAGGCTTATCTACTCCCATCTTTTTCTGTGCCTTTATGCCTAATCTAATATAAGGCCTTAAAGCTTTAGGATCACCTTCCTTCATAATAGCTATTGGACCACATAAAAAATTAAAAAGTGAAACTGAAAATTCTAATCCAAGACGAAAAGACGTGCTAACATCATCAGATCTTCTATAAAATCTTCTATCACAACAAGAAGCCGATCTACAATTTGCAAAAAATAACAACGAAAATAAAAGTAAAAAAGAAAACTTTTTATTCATTTTTTATAACCCCCAAAAATCTTTAATCACTAATTAATCTGTAATAATCTTTTGCTTTTTAATCATTTTCCATAAATGCTTCCAATAGTCCTCCCAATATTCCTCCTCCTAATACAGCAACAGAAAGACAAATAGCTATTATTTTTTCCTTTCCCGATTAATCTTTACATGCTCATCACAAAGCAATTCATCTTTTTTTTGATTCTTAATAATTGGTTCAAAATCTTCTTTTTTTGCATATTTATATCTATAATCATTGGCATCATCATATGGCTTGGTACCCCGTTTAATAGCACCACGAGCAAAATCCAACGTGCATGAAAAACAACGACCAAGTCTTGCCGCCTCTAGATCTGCCTCTTCCTCAACATTCTTATATCTATCTTTATTAAGGACAACACAACGACCTTTTTCATTTCTTTGTTTTACATGCATAGCCTCATGCAACAGGGCAATTCTTTGCCAATAAGGACTAGCACCAACAAATTTTTCATTGTCCACAAAAATGCGATCTCTACTACAAAAAGCTGCAAACCAGCTTGGCGTATTTTTTTAGAGTTATCACCAACAACAACAAATAACCTCTTTTTTAAAGGTACGCCAACCCTTTCCTGAGCCCACAATCCAAGTTCAGTATAATATGGATCAAGCTTGTCACCATCTTCTAATAACATTGGCAAGGGGCCATCTTCTTCATTGGATTCTAATCTATATGCTAATATACGGTCTGATACTAATGCAAAACCAACTATAGCTAAAGTCTCTATACCTAAAACTGCTTTAAATGTTGTGTCCGATTCATTCAAACAGCGTATGGCGCCTCTAACAAAAGAAGCACATCTGCTCTGTCCAAACAACAACAAAGACAACATAAAAATTAAATATTTTTTATTCATAATTAACCTCCAAAAATTTATTCTATAAAAGAGTCCGGGGGATCTTAGCAAGACCAACACCACATCTTGTTCTCAATACGGAACCACAAAATGAAGAAAATTGTCTTGTAAATAAACCAACATCTTTTGCCGCATGACGTTCACAAACCATTCCCATTCTTCTTTGTTTAGTCGCTATATCTAGAATTTCAGCCCTAGGCATATATGGATGTCCAATTCCTCCTCGGCTACAAGCAAACTGAGACGAACATCTGTGACAGCCTGCAATTGACAATCCAAACCTATCCGCTTCTACCTCTATCCCTTCTACACCCGAAAGCAACGGTTGAAATGAACCATCAGAGCACAACCATTGAGCCCAATGAGTCAATTCATGACCAGCCGTAACAGCAAGAGCTCCTACAGAACTTTTAAGCATCTCTGGACGAACAACAATAAGGTTACTCGGATGACAGCATGCTAGCTGAATATTGTTATCTTCTGTCGCACAACTTTCATCAACACATACAACATCCGGTCTTGATTCAACCGGAACTCCAAGCTTGTCCATTGTAGAATCAAAAGCAGTCTTTACTCTTTCATCTACCAACTTTCTAGACAAACCAAACTGAAGTCTTTCAATAAATTTTTCATCCGACCTTTTTTTACAACGTTCTAGCTCTTTTTGTTTTTTATCTTTTTCACCGCGCAAAAAATCTTTTCTTCTTAAATCAGATTGTACTCCAGCAGAAGCCGATCTTTCTGCTTCTTCAAAATCTCTCCCCATAAGTCCAAATGGCATTCCTACATCAGAAAACATTTCTAGAAACTTACATCTTCGCTCGCGACCTCGTGCTCTCTCAGCCTCTTTCTCATGAACTTCTGCATAATGACTACCCATCACTTCCAAAGTGTGTAATCTTGAAATATCTCTTCTAAGCTCCGCTTTTTCTTCTCTATATGAACCATAAACCTTAAAGGCCCAATAAAGAGAACGAACATGCTTGGGACAAGACCTTAACATCTTTTCACTTTGTAAACATGGCAAAACCTTTTTTACAATACCACGAATAGACGCGACGTCCTCGCCGTTACCAGTTGGCAACTCAGAAGAAAACAATGGAATAAAAAATGAAAACAATAAAAAAAGAAGAGAAAAGTTTTTTCTCATAACAACCTCCAAAAAGCTCTTTTTTAACCTCAATTTATGTAATTCATGATAGCCAAAAAAATGCAATTTGTCAAATTGTCAATATATAAAGAAAAGCCGAAATTAAAAGTTAAATGCGCTTATATCTTCAGAATTAATAACACCTTCTTGACGCATTTTTTCTAAAAGCGAAGCCAAAAAACGTCTAGCCTCATGTCCAATGTCTTCACGCCAACAACCGAACATTGCCAGAATTCTTTCTGCGACCTCAGGGTCAAAGTTATGCATGTCTTGAAAAAACCTGCTATTTGAAATTTTTTCTATTTGCTCCTTTGTTGGAGGCAACCGCAAAGTAATTTCACAGCATGGACAATCTTCAAGTTGAAAAATTCTTCTTAAAACACCAAGCGATCCCCCTCTAAAATCACTTAGAAAAACCTTTCTTCCATTAATAAAAAAACCAAAAGGAAGTCCAATCTCGAAACCAAAGCGACCAGTAACCGCATGTGAGTTGAATAAAAATAAAGACAAGACAATAGAGACAAAAACATTGCGAATTTCCACAAGCACCCCAATAAAATTTATAAAGAAAACATACTTTATTATTTTATCAAAATACAAACAAATAAAAAGAGCGGCATAAGCCGCTCTAAAATATGAAAATTTGCATAATTTTATTTAAGCAGAAATTTTTCCGTCAACAATGTCATTCTCAACCTCTTCTGGATTTTGAAAACGAACAATCAATTTAACACGTCTTTGATCAGCTCTTCCAACTGCTAAATAAAGAGGCACTCCTGCACCAAGTCCAGCCGCTGCAGATATACCAATCTTTACAGGAACACTCAATTTGGCACCAAGCCAAGGAATATTCCCAAGGCCAAAATATCCTCCTGCAAAAACACCTAAAGTTGCTGCAATATGCAATACACGCATTGTTTTAGCAAAGGTTTCTTCACTAGCCATTCTTCTAGGAAGATCCCTCATCTCTCCGCAGTAACCACATAGGCTTCCTTCTTTTTTAAACTCATCTGAAACAGCCTTCATTTCAGCAACAGAAACTCCACTTACAGGGAAAAGATCTGATCTCAACTGGGTAACACAACTTGTATGATCAACACAATCATAGCAACCCAAAGCACCAAGTGCAGCCAACATGGCTTCTCGTGAAATTGATTCTCTTGTTAACAACCTAGGATCCGCATGAGGTTTTTTAACCATCTCTTCAGCGCGCATTCTTGTAGCAATCAACGCAGCCTGCTCAAAAGCCAATACTCTTTTTAGAGAAAAAGGAAGAGACTTCAACAATCTTTCGTTAAAAAAAACATAACCTTCTGCCGTTGAAGAAAGAACTCCATCAGCAAAAGTCTTTTTTACAACTGGAACCTCTGGAACCTCTAGTAACTGGCAACCCTTTGCTAAAAGCACACCATATAATGCACTTGCTTCAGGAAGACAACTGGTACCGTCTATACCAACACCAAGAGTAGAGACCCCTCCTCTGTAAACTTTTTCAACAACCCTAGGGTCCAACGCCCCCAAAAAGTCCATCCCTGAACCATCAGATGGCCTAACCAAAACAAAAGAAAATAAAGACGTGAAAATAAGTAATTTTGTAAAAACCTTAAACATAATAACCTCCATGAAAAATCAAAACTATACTGTAATTATGGTACTTTTTTTTAACAAAAAGTCAATTTTAATGGTATTCACCTTTCTCCAAATATTGATATTTGTGTATACTAAAACACCCTTAAACAATAAAATCGAAAGCTGTAAAAATGTTCGGATTTATAAAAAACAAACTTAAGAAAATATACAATCAGTTCACATCAAAAATACAAGGCATATTTTCAAGCAAAACAATTGACGAACAAACTTTGTATGAGCTTAAAAAAATTCTATTATCTGCTGATACAGGCGTAAAAACAACAAAAACTCTAATTGAGCATCTTCGGCAAGAACACAAATCTGGAAAAATTGGAGATGGAGCCGAGCTAAAACAATCACTAGAAAACAAGCTTAATAATATTTTAAGCACAGATAAAATAGAAAAAAATACAAAGGTATACTTATTGGTTGGTGTAAATGGAAGTGGAAAAACAACTTTTTCTGCAAAGTTAGCTAACAAGTTTACCAAAGACGGAAAAAAAGTTTTGCTTGCAGCTGCTGATACATTTCGCGCTGCAGCAACTGAACAGCTTGAACAATGGGCAAGTAAAACAAATACACAAATTGTAACAGGTGGTCAAAAGCAAGACCCTGGTTCAGTCGTTTTTCAGGCTTGCACAAAGTTTCGCGAAGAAAAGTTTGATGTCTTAATTATCGACACAGCTGGACGCCTGCAAACAAAAACAAACCTAATGAATGAGCTTGAAAAATTAAGAAAAATAATAGACAAAAAACTTCCAGAAGAGAGCGTCGAAACTTTTTTGACAATAGACGCCATGCTGGGCCAAAATTCATTTGAGCAAGCACGGTTATTTAACGAAAGTACAAACGTTTCTGGAGTAGTTCTTACCAAAATGGATGGAACTGGAAAAGGTGGAATAATATTCGCCCTCAAAGAAGAATTCAATCTTACAGTAGAATACATATCCTACGGCGAACAACTTAACGAATTTGAAAAATTTGAGCCTAAAAAATATGTTACGGAATTATTAGAAAAATAATCAATTAAGACCTAAATAAAAATGAATTTTTTACGAGTCTAGCTTCTTCTTCAAGCTCTCTCATTCTACTAAGTGAACAGTCTAATTCTGGAATATCTTTTTTTACAGAAAATGGGTTTTCTATTTTACCAACTTCTTCTTCAAACTTTTTTATTGTTCCAAAAGCCTTAAAATCTCTAAAACAACCATCTTCTAAGCTATAAAATTTATGATTGCTTCTCTTAAACAAATCACTCGTTTTATACAAATGCCAAGCGGAATTAAATATGGCCGGAATAGTTATACAAAAAATAGGAATCAAAGCCATATAGTTATTATCTAAAATGGTACCTACAATTATGGGTACAGAGGAAGAAAAAATAAAAAAAACATTTCTACGAATAGAGAAATTCCGGTCATTCAGATCATGCGTAAATCTTTCATTAAAACCAACACCAGCAATTTTATTGTGCAAAAAACACAACCTTGATTGTTTTTTTTGTTCTGTAGCTATTTTATGAATATCATCACGCCAAAGATACATAATATAAGGCGCCCGAGTTAACAAGGAACTATAGATTCTGTCTGAATCTGACATAGACGTAGACCATTTTTGCATAGAACAC
>JABGSX010000056.1 GCA_018647505.1 bacterium
CAGCCCCTGGCAGGTTTCCAACTCGCACAATCAATTTTTTAGGTATTCTAAGCTTTACTCTTGCCTCTTCTGCTAGCTCTTGAGCAAACAAAGGGGCCTTTTTTGTTCCATGTTCCTCTTCTAAGGCTTCTTTATTTATTCGCTCTTGTTTTCTACATGATGAAAGAAACTCTAATAGTTGATATTTTTCGTCTGGCAACCAATGACCCTCAAAAAGATCTTGGTCACACAGTACCGATGAAATATAAAAATTTTGAGCAAAAGATAAAACAGGAGCAGAATACGCAAACTGCTTAACTTTTTTTGCCAAACCCAATGAAAGTTTTCTAGCAATAGGGGCAACTTTCGCATCATGAAACTTAGAAATTCCAACGGCTGTTCCCGCTGCACCAAGGGCAGCAACAGCTAACTTTATATTTCTTGGTCTCACCAACCTTCTTAACGCTGCAGGCGCAACAAAAGATGATGAACACAATGACAAAAATAATGTTAATATTAATAATTTGTTTTTCACATAATCTCCATTAATGTGTAAAAATTTTTCTATAAAAACAATAAGTTATGACCGAACCGCAAGGGGATTATCTATAGAGCCCATAACTTTTTCAAACTCTTCTAAGTCATCACAGCTTTTTAAAATTTTAAAAGTAACAGCTTCTAGTCTTTCAAAATGTTGACCACGAGACTTTTCAACCTTATATACAGAATAAATAAAACTCAACAAAGCTGTTCCGTTTATAATGCGTAAGACCAATCCTGACGGACAATGGCTACTTCCAACCCCAGTTGTCGCGCTAAAAGCGGCAAAAAGATCAATAGAAGCAGTAAGCCCACAATACAGTAAAGACGCAGCAAGTCTTAAAAATTCTCCACTCTCATCACTTTCTTTAAAGCCAATACCGGCAATTTTATTATGTAAAAAGCACAACCTGCCATCATCTTTTTGTTCCAAGGCTAATTTACGAATATCGCTATGCCCCAGATAGCCAGTAGCGTCAATTTTTGTTACAAATTTTAAAATATTTACGAGCCAACTTGGATCAGCCACTGATGCATTTTTCATCGAACAAACCCAACAATCCGACGCTTTTAACGCAAGAGAATCGGCTTCTGCTTCAGAAAGAATAGTAGAGCGACAATACTTAGCACAAAAATCACCCCTCTCTAACCCCAACAAACCCAACTGAATCTCTCCAAAGAGATTCAGAAATAATCTATTAAGCTGGTACTTATGAGCAACTTCGTGAAATACAATATGTCTTAAAGAAGAAAAACTGTCATTATCAAAAGCACTGTTAACAAAAATACCATCAAACATTCCAGCAAAACCTGAAGCAATTGAATGATCTCCAATTCGAACCAGAACTTTGCCAGGAACCATAAGTTTCATTCGCGCTTCTTCTGCTAAAGTCTGTATATATGGTGGAGCTTTTTTTGTACCATGCGCTTTGCGAACATCTTCCTCGGCTTCTTTCTCTTTTTTTTTCCAGTATGAAAAAAACTCCAATAGTTGATCTTTCTCGTCCGGCAACCATCGCCCCTCAAAAAGATCTTGGTCACACAATACAGATGAAATATAAAAATTTTTAGCGAATGATAAAACTGGAGCAGACAACATAAATCGTTTTGTCTTATCTTGTAATTCATTGGATAAAGTTCTAGTTTTTTCCGCCAAAGTCTTGCCGATTTTTGGAAACTGTTCGCGCTTAGAAATTCCTACAGCAACTCCCGCTGCACCAAGGGCAGCAACAGCTAATTTTATTTTTCTTGGTCTCACCAACCTTCTTAACGCCGCAGGCGCAACAAAGGATGATGTAAACAATGACAAAAATAATGTTAATATTAATAATTTGTTTTTCACATAATCTCCATTAATGTGTAAAATTTTTATACGAAAATAATCAATTAAGACCGAAATAAAAATGAATTTTTTACGAGTCTAGCTTCTTCTTCAAGTTTTTCCATTCTAGCAAATGACGTATCAAATTCAGGAATATCTTTTTTTACAGAAAATGGGTTTTCTCTTTTGCCAGCTTCTTCTTCAAATTTTTTTATTGTTCCAAAAGCCTTAAAATCTCTAAAACAATCATCTTCTAAGCTATGAAAATCATTAAAACTCCGAATCTCTTTATAAAAATTCCAAGCGGAATTAATTATAGCCGGAATAGTTATACAAAAAAGAGGAATCAAAGCCATATAACCATTATCTAAAATACAACCTACAACAATAGGTACAGAAGAAGAAGCAAGAAAAAAAGCATTTCTACGATGATCATATGTAAATCTTTCATTAAACCCAACACCAGCAATTTTATTGTGCAAAAAACACAATCTTGATTGTTTTTTTTGTTCTGTAGCTATTTTATGAATATCATCACGCCAAAGATACATAATATAAGGCGCCCGAGTTAACAAGGAACTATAGATTCTGTCTGAATCTGACATAGACGTAGACCATTTTTGCATAGAACAC
>JABGSX010000057.1 GCA_018647505.1 bacterium
AACATTAAAAAACAAGGTGGATAAAGTTATGCGAAGATATTTAAGATACTTTGACTGGGCAAGTTTTTTTCTGGTTTTGGCAATCTGCACAATTGGATTAGCATTTGTTTTCAGCGCAACATATCAACCAGACAGACCTCTTTCAATTTTTTTCAAAAAACAACTTTTTGGAATTTTATCTGGAATTGTAATTTATTTTGTAGCGTCACTTATAAACCACAACACATTCTGCAAGCTTGGGCATAACACAAATTATTTGGTTATCGCCCTTCTTGTTTTCACAAAATTAAAAGGCTCAATTGGAATGGGTGCACAGCGTTGGATAAATTTATTTTTCTTTAAGTTTCAACCTTCTGAACTTGCTAAGCTTTTCTTTTCACCCTTTATAACCTATCACTTTCACACCTATGGACAAACAATAATTCAACGCTTTAAAATTTTTATATATCCTCTAACAATACTTGCAATCACATCATTTTTAATTTTGCGACAACCAGACCTTGGCACTGCGCTGGTATTTTTCTTTGGTGGATTAATTCTTCTTTGGTTTTCCGGAATAAAACGTAGATTTTTTGTCATTCTATTTTTGCTATTTGCCACAAGTGCACCAATTTTATGGAAAACATTAAAACCATATCAAAAGCAACGAATTGCAGTATTTTTAGGATATGGAGACACACAAAAAGAAAGATATCAAATTGAACAAGCAACCATCGCTGTAGGCTCAGGAGGCCTGACCGGCAAGGGATTTTTAAATGGTACACAAAACAAATTAATGTTTTTGCCAGAAGGCCGCACCGACTTTATTTTTGCAGTTTTATGTGAAGAAATTGGATTTCTTGGCGCTATGCTCGTACTTCTATTGTATCTTGCCTTATTCTTGACCATTATTTCCAAAATAAAACGATTTGAATCCAGTCTTGACCAACTGCTTGCTCTTGGGCTAATTGTATACACATTTTTGGCGGTCGCGATAAACATTGGAATGGTTGTCGAACTCCTTCCAGTTGTCGGTGTTCCTCTTCCATTCATGAGTTATGGAGTTAGTCATTTGTGGATTTGTTTTGCCAGCTTTGGCATGATACAAAGTATTGTAATCAGGCAATCATATATTGGTCCAAAATGAAAAATTTGATAAAATTTAGATGTAAGACAAGAACAACAAAAATGTAACATTTTCTTTTGTTCTTTTTCATAAAAACTAAAACTAAGCGAAAATACGAGATGGAAGAAAAAGAATTTGAAGCTATAGACATAGCAGCTCTTCAATCAACACCTGATCCAGAAGAAAATCAGTATGACTTTGTTCCAAGAACATTTGACCAATACCTTGGACAAGCTGAGCTTAAGGAAAAGCTTTCTGTATATTCAACAGCCGCAAAAATGCGTGGTGAGGCTCTTGACCACCTCCTCCTGTTTGGACCACCAGGCCTTGGGAAAACCACCCTTTCAAAAATAATGGCACATGTAATGGAGGTAAACATAAAAATATGTAGCGGACCAATGCTCGAACGCACAGGGGACCTTGTTGCAATTCTTTCTAGCATGCAAAAACGCGATATTTTATTCATTGATGAAATTCACAGACTTCCTACCGCCGTCGAAGAAGTCTTATACGGCGCCATGGAAAATTTTTGTGTTGATGTTGTAATTGGTCAAGGAGTAGGAGCCAAGTCGGTTACCCTTCCCATACAACCATTTACACTTATTGGGGCAACAACCAAAACCGGCATGATCTCTGCTCCGTTACGAAGTAGATTTGGAATAATCGAACGAATTGATTTTTACAACGAACAAGACCTGCAGAAGGTTGTTTTGCAATGCGCACAGTTTTTAAAAGTCTCTATACAAGACAACGCAGCTCTAAAAATAGCCAAGTGCTCGCGAGGAACACCAAGAATAGCAAAAAAAATTTTACGCCGAATACGCGACTTTGCGCAGGTACAAAACAAAAACATTGCGCACGACAAGTTTGTTGAACGGGCGCTTAAGTTTTTAGGAATAGACAATGACGGGTTAAGCAAAGTTGATAATCTTATTTTGAAAAAAATAATAACACATTTTGATGGAGGACCCGCAGGGCTAGATACAATAGCAGCGCTTATAGGAGAAGACAAAGATACAATTGAAACTGTATACGAACCTTTTTTGATGAGAAAAGGCTATCTTGAACGAACAGCCCGAGGTCGACAAATACCATATAAAAGACTAATATATTTAAAAAGAAAATATCTTGGACAGGATACGCTTTTATCCACATAGGAGAAATAAATGTCAGGACACTCTAAGTGGGCCACGATTAAACATAAAAAGGCAAAAGAAGACTCAAAACGAGGCAAAGTTTTTACCAAACTCATTAAAGAAATTACAATCGTCGCCAGAGATGGCGGTGGAGATCCAGCAGCAAACCCAAGATTGCGCGATTTAATAGACAAGGCAAAGCAGGCAAATATGCCTCAA
>JABGSX010000004.1 GCA_018647505.1 bacterium
AATTAATATTGGGCCGTCTGATCCAGGTTTAATTGCGCACTTGTTTGAGTATGACACGCTTATGGGAAAATACCCAGGTGCTGTTAGCATGGAAAATAATAATCTTGTTATTGATGGTTATTCTATTCCGATAATTGCTGAAGCGGATCCGGTTAAGCTTCCGTGGAAAAAGTTTGGTATTGATTGGGTTGTTGAGTCATCTGGAAGATTCAGAACCAGAGAAGCTTCTTTTAAGCATATTGAGGCCGGGGCCACCAAGGTTTTAGTGTCTGCCCCAATGAATGGTGAAGATATCACGGTTATTCCAGGTGTAAATGATTCGTCATATGATCCCAAAAAAGATGTAATTGTGTCTCTTGGTAGCTGTACTTCCAATGCATTGCTTCCAATAATTAAAGTTTTACATGAGCGTTTAGAAATAAAGCGTGGTTTTATGACAACTATACACTCTTACACAAATGATCAGGTTTTGTTAGATGTTGAAAAAAATGATCCGCGAAGAGCTCGTGCTGCAGCTCTTAATATTATCCCGACAACAACGGGTGTAACAAAAGTTATAGGGAAGGTTTTTCCGGAGTTGGGATCTAAAATTTTTGGTCGGTCTGTGCGGGTGCCGGTTGCAAAAGTTTCTTTGATTGATTTGGTTGTTGAGACGGTAAAAGAATCGACCCGTGACATGGTAAATGGGTTTTTTAAAGAAGAGGAAAAAGATTCTTTGATTGGTATATTGTCGGTTACAGATAAAGAGTTGGTTTCATCAGACTTTAGTGGAAACAGTTTTTCTGTTGTTGTTGACGCGCCCCTAACACAGGTAGACGGAAATCTGATAAAGGTTTTTGGTTGGTATGATAATGAGTGGGCATACAGTGTTCGTATGAAAAATTTCTTGGAGCAACGTGGTTGATAATAAGGGGTTGTTTATGAAAAAAATAAGATTATTTGTTGGGGTTCTCGTTTTATTTGCATTTTTTAATATTACTTTTGGGAGAGAACGTATGTGTGCAATTTCACAAACAAAAGATCATGTGTTTCATGAATATGACATTAGAGGAACAATTGATAAAGACTTCATGGTTGACGATGTTTATGATATTGGAAAAGCTCTGGCATGTTATTTCTTAGAGAAAAATCCGAGATTAAAAACAGTCGCTATAGGGATGGATGGCAGAAAGCATTCTCCAATTATACGAGATTTATTGGTTTCTAGTTTAACCGATAGTGGGCTTAAGGTTGTATTTATTGGCAAATGTACCACGCCTGTTATGTATTTTGCAATGCACACTCAGCCTTTTGATGCAGGGCTGATGATAACGGCTTCTCATAATGGTAAAGAGGATAATGGCCTAAAAATTTGTCTTGGAAAAACTTGTGTTTGGGGAAAAGAACTTCAAGTTGTGAAAAAGTATTTCAAACAAAGGAAGGGTGTTTTTTCTAGAAGTCGTGGATCTTATTATCGACAAGATATGGTCAAGCCCTATATTGAGTGGATGTGCAATCATTTTTCACACTTGAAAAATATTGACACGTCTTTTGTTATTGATTGTGGTAATGGCGCAGCAGGTTTTGTTATTCCAGAATTAATAAAGGAGATGGGCTGGAAAAATGTTCACACTTTATATGCTGATGTTGATGGAGATTTTCCGAACCATATAGCGGATCCCACAGTTGAAGAAAACATGCAAGATGTTAAAAAATTCTTGCAGGAAAATGAATCGGTTGAATTTGGGCTTGGCTTTGATGGTGATGTTGATCGGATGGATCCAATGACCAAGGGTGGATATCTTTTGGGTGGAGACCAGCTGGCGGCAATTTATTATAACTTTATAAAAGATGATTATCCTGGTGCTGTGGTTGTGTTTGGAATAAAAAGTTCTTCTGGTCCTATTGAGCTTTTGAAAAAATGGGGTGCGCGGCCGTATCTTTCTGCAACCGGGCACACAATTATAAAAGACCAGATAAAAAAACGTAATGCGGTTGTTGCTGCGGAGATCAGCTGCCATCTGTATTTTGCGGATCGTTACTTTGGTTTTGATGATGGTGTTTACGCTATGTTGCGTCTTATTGAGATTATTAATGAGACAGGAAAAACTCTTGAAGAGCTTTTGGAGATTTTGCCTGAGAGGTTTAGCACAAAGGAATATCGCATTTCATGTCCAGAAGATAAAAAATCAAAGGTCGTGGCGGCAGTTTTACAGGCCTATTCAGGTAGAGAAAATGTTGATGTGAATACTATTGACGGTGTTCGTGCCACAATGGATTATGGTTGGGGGCTTGTAAGGGCCTCTAATACTCAACCTGTTATTTGCTTGCGGTTTGAAGCGAACACAAAAGAAGATCTATATAAAGTTCGTGACGAGTTTGCTGAAATTCTGGAACAGTACTACGAAAAAGATTTTTTGGATAAGGAGCTTGCGGTATAATTTGTTGTAATACAAAATATTGGCTTCACAATATGCGTAAATTGGTTTACCATTAGTGTACGATTGACATCCTTTCTTTTTTAGATCGCATGAGGGCCCATAGCTCAGGGGTTAGAGCAGTCGGCTCATAACCGAAAGGTCCCAGGTTCAAATCCTGGTGGGCCCACCATGTAGATTCAAGGTTCAGGCTTATTGTATGAAAGGTTTCCATGACGCGAGATCCGTTCAATTCTTTTATAAAACTTACTCTGTTTGATGCTGAAATTGTCCAATTTGGAAAACAAATTGAATCATTAGAAAAAGACTTGTTAGAAGCACATGCAAAAAGGTTGCAGCTTGATGTTCAGCATCGGGAAGCAAAGCAGTATCTTCACGATGTGCAGAAGGCTGTAGATGCAAAAGAACTCAAGATGAAAGAGCTAGACTCTTTGGAGAAGGAAGAGCGTGTACGCTTAGATAGCGTGAAAAATAAGAGGGAGTTTGATTCTATTCAAAAAGAAATTGAGAAAATAAGTAGCGCTCAACATGAAGAAGAATCGGCTTTGATGGAGGTCTGGAACAAGCTTGAAACGGCCAAAAGAGAGTACAAAAAATTCGAGGACGAATTTGGTGGTAACGTTGCCAAGGCCGAAGAACAAATAAAAGAGATGGAGCGTGAGAAAAAAGAACTAGAAAAAGAATTAGAAAGAAAAAAGAAAGATAGGCCAGAATTAGAAAAGAATGTTCCAGAGGAATTGCTCGGGCGATATGCGGCCATACAGAGGCGGACCCCAAATCCAGTTGTTCCTGTTGAATCTGAGTCCTGTAGTGCTTGCTATTTTAATGTTTCAAAAAATGATTTGATTTTGATGAAGAGAAAAAGATTATTACAGTGCAGGGATTGTTTTCGTTTTCTGTATGTAAAAAATTTAGTTGATGAAGAGGGGAAATAGGTTTTTATGGGAAGTGGTAGCGCAAAAAAATGTGAGTTGTTTGTAGACGGCGCGTCCCGTGGAAATCCTGGATCGGCCGGGGCTGGAGTCCTTATCCTGGTTGATGGAAAAGCGGTTTGTGAAAAAGGTTTTTTCTTGGGTGAAAAAACGAACAATCAGGCCGAATACTTGGGTCTTCTAATTGGCCTTTTTTACTGCAAAAAATATATATCTGATTCGGACAAGCTTTACATTTTCTCTGATTCACAGTTGATTGTTAAGCAAGTTCTTGGACTTTATCGTGTAAAGGATCAGAAGCTAATGCGCTTGTATACTGTGGCAAAGCAAGCTCTTATAGATATGAATTATTCGTTGAAGCATATTCTTAGAGACAAAAATACAAGAGCGGATGCTTTGGCGAACAAGGGTGTAGATGAAAAAAAGCGATTGCCGCTAGAGTTTAAAACATTTCTTAAGCAACATGCGAATTTCTAAATTTATTTTAACTATTATAATTTTTTGGTCATGTTCAATCTGTGCAACTAGAATTCGTGTTCTTCTTGACCAATGTCAATCTGACCACAGTAAGACTTGGACTATTGAGTCTTCTGACGGTTTTTCTTTAGCCGGTCCAGACAGTGAAAAAAAAATATTTACGAAAAACAAATATTTGCATGTCAAAAATAATAAGCTTGGAACTTTTATAAACAACAAAAGACTTCGCAAAGAACAGATTTTTATTTGTCCAAGAAGAGGCTTTTTTTCGTTCGAAGATAAGCAGTATGATGGTTATGTCCAAATTAGAATAAAAAATAAAAAAGTTTACTTTGTTAATGTTATTAATCTGGAGGACTATGTTTTTTCTGTTTTACGTACTGAAGGGTGGCCAGGGTGGCCTTGCGAAGTAAACAAGGTGTTTGCAATTATGTGTAGAAGTTATGCGATTTCTCAACTTCTTACTGCGCGAAAGATCGGGCAACCATTTGACATTGGAAATACAAATGCGCATCAAACTTATAAAGGTGTGCATCCTGTTGGTGCTTTGCGTGAAGCTGCTGATCAGACAAAGGATGTTTTTTTGGCATATGAAGGGAAACCTATTTTGGCAATGTTTGATTCCTGCTGTGGTGGAGTTGTGCCTGCGTATATCCATGTTAATGGTGTATCTTTTGAAAAAGCCCCTTATTTGGAAAGAAAGTATCCATGTACATTTTGTAAAAAGTGCAAAATCTTTTCGTGGTCAATTGTGTATGGTGAAGAACATCTTTACGATTTATTTAAGAGTAGGCTTAAGAGAATAAAAAAAATAAAAAATGTGGAAGTTATAAAACGCGATAAAGCAGGGTTGGTTGAAAAGGTTGTTGTTAGCGATGGCAATAAAAAAGAGTTTCTTACAGGGAAACAGGTTTATTCGCTTTTGAGAGAGATTAAAAGTTTTTGTTTTTCGATTTACAAAAATGGAAAAAACTCATTCATATTTAAAGGGCGAGGATTTGGGCATCATATTGGTCTTTGCCAGTGGGGAGCTAGGGAAATGGTGAGGCAAAATTGGGATTATAAAAGAATTTTGCAATTTTATTATCCAGAAACGCAATTTATGGTTTTAAGAAACGGTAAGGGAGAATAATGCCGGGATATAAAGGGCATGTTATTGGCGGGGCCGTTGCTTTTGTTCTTTTATTTTCCTTTATGGATTTAAGTCAGGTTTCCCATATTACTTTTGTAGAATGGTTTTTGTTCACAATAATGGGAGCTCTTTTTCCTGATGTTGATATTGGAAGCAAGGGGCAAAAATTATTTTATAGTTTGCTGCTAATTGTTTTGGCAATACTTGCATTTTATGGTCGTTGGTTTACTTGTGGAATTTTGTGTTTTGTTTCGCTATTTCCAATTCTTGTCAGGCACCGGGGATTGTTTCACAAGTGGTGGTTTATTTTAATAGTCCCAATGCCTTTAATGTTGTACTTAGCCAATTGCTGGCCCAAATTTTCTCATAGTCTTTCATGGGCAACAATTTTTTTTATGGTCGGAATATTTTCACACTTATTGCTTGATTTTAAGCTGAAAATATTTAAAAAGAGATAAATACTAAATTTATTTTGAGTATCTTCTTCGTGCTGCTTTGCTTCTTTGTAGCTCAGCTTTTGCAGCCTTTGGTGATGGTGTGTTCCAACCTTTTGTAGGACTTGCAGATCGCCTTGTTAAGCTATCGAATTTACTAGGTACAACTATAGCTCTAAATCTTTTTGCTGCTCCGTGGCCTTTATTTTTTCCTTTTCCTGCAATAACAAGGTTTGTGCTTGTTGCTAGTAACAAAAGTGTTAATATTGTAAAAGTTCTTTTCATGTTGTTCCTTATTTGTATTTGTTGTTATTGATTAAAATGTTTTAGCTCTTTCTCTTCGTTCTGGTGGTGTTTTGCACCTGTAATTGACTTGGCTTTTGCTCTTTGTCTTTCAGCTGACCTTGCTTTTGCTGCTGATGCCCATGGATTTGTCTTTTTTCCTTTTCCTGCGACAGCAATATTTGCTATGAGGTTGAGTAATACAAAAAAAGTTATATATAATTTTTTATTCATATTTCCCTCTTTGTTCACAACGTTAATACACTACTACTTTTGATCATCAACAAATTTTATTTCTAAGGCCTCAAGTTTTCGTTCTAACTGGCCCATTTTTCTTTGCACTGTTGTTGGTGGATTTTCTTCTGTTTGTTTTTCATCCATCATTGCCGAAGGATCGTAGTTTCTATGTTTTGGCGTAAGTGGATGAGCTACTATTTGTGTTGTAACGGATGCTAATAAAAAGACTAAAAAAAATATTTTCATTAATGGTTTTCCTCAGGTGAAAAAACCTCCAAAATTTTCTCAGAGGTTAATTTTTTTACTCAGATTTTGGTGAACGACGTCCTTTTCTTTTGCCTGCATATGCATAAGCTGAAGATCCAGCAGCATCGCGTTCTAATGCGTCTATTCGTTCTGCCATTGATGCTAGAAAAGTTCTCTCAATGACAGCTGATGCTGATTCAAATGCAGCCCTGTCTTCTTCGGTTGGTCTTACACCTAACATTGTTGCTTCAAGCTCGGCTAGCTTTGCTCTAAGGGCTCGGTTTTCCTCTTTTCTTATTGCTTTAGCGGCTTTTCTTACGCTATTTGGCAAGGCCCTTGGGCTTCTTCTTCCTCTTCCAGCTCCTACCACGGTGGTTGCTGCAAAACCTGCTACCAACATCAATAATGTAAGAGATATATTCTTTTTGTTCACCTTATTGCTCCAATCTAAATTAATGTTCAATATTAACTACACAAAAAGTATTATTACAGATTGTCCCTCTTTTCGCAAGTTTTGTTTTTTTGTAATCTTCACATTGAAAGTTAATATCTTTGTTTTGAGTGTGCAAATGAGTCTTTTTTGTTAAAAGATAAGTGTTTTTGCTGAAAAGGTTGAGTGTTTGTAGTGATGTGTTTTGTTGTGCTGTGTGTATTTTTGGGTCATTGATGTTTTTTTTTAATATGCGATAAGAACGGAAATGAATTGGATGTTGTCAATGTGGCCGTCTGCAAGCCTTGTCGATTGTGCGTGGTGACATGGAATGCGTTTGCGTAGAGCAATAGAGAGTATTGGTGGCCGATGTGAATACGCGAAATTGTGGGCAAAGTTTTAAGTGTTATTTACACAAAAGAAAAGAAGGTTCAATGCTTGCTTCTGTATTTTGTTTTACAAGTTGTAGGATCTAGTCGTTTTCTATCGTTGGCCAGTCGCTTTTTCTTTTCTGCTTCGACACGCTTGAATATTTGTTCCAGCTCTTGACGTGAAGGCTCTTTCCTTGCTCCTGGCGATAGTAGAGAAGTGCTTATTGTTGTAAACGCGATAGTAGAAATTATGATCTTTAAAAATATTTTCACGAACATATCTCCAAGATTTTTGGCCGCAAATTAACCTTTAATGAAAAAATTTACGCACCAGTTTATTAGTGCGTAGATTTTTTGCAAATTATTAAGTGCTTTTTTTTCTAAGTTGTCTCGGAGACACCCTCAATGTTGCTTTCTTCAGCATCTGATGGAACAAATCCATCTAGATCGCCTCTAATTTCTGCAGCACGCCTTTGCCGACTAATGTCTTCGACTCTTCTAAGTTGTTGTTCTCTTGTTCTTTTTGGACGGTCTGGTGTTTTTGGATATGCTTCTTTTGCGGTAGTGTCGTCTTCTTCACGTTTTCGTTTTTTGTTATCAGCTGCAGAGACAGAAATTACTCCTGCAAGTAAACATACAAAGATAGAAATTAAAATTCTTTTTTTCATATTCATTTTCCTTAGTTTTTTAACCTCAATTTATTTATAATAATACATACTTTTATTCTATAGAATAAGCGAAAAAATAAAAGAGTTAAGGCTTTTTTGTAATGCCAGAAACCAAAAGTATGCTAGACAAACTTAACATAAATCCAGGTATGACCGAAGGCATATTGCTATGTAAAAGTGGCCACAGGCCAGAGACAACTCCGCCTACAATAATTCCAGCAACGCCCCCGTATAAATTTATTTTTTTACAGTAAAGTGACGTTAACACAAGTGGACCAAATGAGCTTCCTAGTCCAGACCATGCATATTTTACAACTCCGTAAATTGTTGCTTTGTTGCTGTAAGCTACCCAAAATGAAATCATAGGAAAAACAATTGTTGCTATACGAGAAACCCACAAAAGGTGCCGCTTTGACGTTTTTTTTGTTGTAAACAGTTGTTCATACAGGTCGTGAGTGAAAGTTGTTGCTACAACCAAAATTTGTGTGTCTATTGTCGTAATTGTTGCAGCGAAGACACCACACAAAACTAGACCAGCGATAAATGGGTTAAAAAGTTGGTTTGCCATTGTTGAAAAAATAAGCTCAGGATTTGATATTCCTTTAGCAAAGTATGCAATTGCTATTATTCCAGTTGCCGATGATGCCGTTAGAGCAAGGATTTGCCAGGTTACACCAACGCGGCGGGCAAATTTCATTTCTTTTGGGTTTTTAATGCCCATAAAATTTATAAGAATGTGAGATTGCCCAAAATAACCTAAACCAAAACCGCAAACTAAAATAAAAATGTCAAAAAGTGATGTTGATTCTGGTAATAGAGTTAGTGGTACATTTCGTAATATTGCTGCGCTTTCTATGGCGCCACATCCTCCGGTGTTAAAAAATGCTATAATTGGAACAATGCCAAGCATGAATAAAAGAAAGACACCCTGAAAAAAGTCGGACCATGCCATGGCAATAAAGCCCCCAATAAGAATGTAGCTTACGGTTAATGTTATTCCTATAAGCATTCCGATGTGGTACGAAATTCCAAAAAGTGATTCGAACAGTCTTCCCATGGCAAACAAGCCGGCAGAGATGTAGCAAGTGAAAAATACCATTGCGACTAATGCTGTTATAAGGTGAATTGCACCTCTATTGTCACCTAATTTTTTTTCAAAAAAATCTGAAAGTGTAATGCTATTTGTTTTTTCTGTTTGTGTTCTTAGTTTGGGTGCTACAAATTTCCAATTAAGATAATTGAATATGATTATTCCAAAAACCTCCCAACATTGAACAAGACCAGTAGTGTAAAATATTCCTGGAAGGGCCATAAAAAGCCAACTGCTCATATCGCTTGATTGAGCTGCAATTGCCGTAACCCAGTAGTTAAGAGATTTGTTTCCGCTGGCGTAGCTTTGGGCGCACGTTACTCTTTTATAGAAAAATAATGCAATACCTATCAAAACAAAAAAATAAAATCCAAAAGCTAAAAAGATATATGACATGGAAAAACCCTTATGCGAATATGCAGAAAAATAATAAAAACTAAAACGCCTTTTCCACACTATATAGTAAAATGTCTGTTGTTTAAAGATTGGCTGGCTTTGTTTAGTTGAAAAAAATATATACTTAACATAAATTATTTAACGGGTGCTTTTAACTAAATTTGTAAAGGAGTGCGTAATGAATATTTGTCTAAGAAGCCTGCTTGCTGTAATGCTTCTTTGTATCTTGTCATCATGTCAGAATAAAGAGCAAGAAAAACATTTTCCCATTAACGAAGTTTTGGCCAAGGCCTCACAACTTTATACAGTGAGTCCTACAATGGAAACAGTTGCTGTATCTGCAGGTGATGACACCGCAGACGATCCGTGCATTTTTATTCATCCAAATGACCCATCGTTGTCGACAATTATTGGGACAAACAAGAACAAGCAAAAGGGCGGTCTACACGTTTATGATGTTAATGGGAAGGAAATTCAATTTGTTCAAGATGGCGCAATGAACAATGTTGATATTAGGTATGACTTTTCTTTTGGAAAAGAAAAAACACCTATTGTTGTTGCTGGAAATCGGTCAAATAATAGTTTTGCTATATACAAAGTTGATATTAAAACTAGAAAGCTTGATCGTATACCATCAACCGCCAAAAATTTGGGAATGAACGTTTATGGCTCATGTTTATACAGAAGCAAAAAAGACGGAAATTTCTATGTGTTTGCCAATGATAAGGATGGACAAATTAAACAATGGCAATTGTTTGAATCAAAAGGAAAAGTTGATATAAAACATGTTCGGACTATGAAAGTTCCAACACAAACAGAAGGGTGTGTTGCGGACGATGCTTTAGGGCATTTATATGTTGGTGAGGAAGTTATAGGAATTTGGAAGTTTGGTGCAGATCCAGACGCTGGGGTTCAAGGAAAGTTGATTGATAAAATAGGAAAAAATATAACAGCTGATGTTGAGGGATTAACAATTTATTATGCCGATGAAAAAACTGGATACCTAATTGCATCTAGCCAGGGAAACAATACCTATGCAGTATATGAGCGAGAAGGGGACAATAAGTATCTTGGCCGTTTTGAAATAGCCTCTGGTAATGGTTTTGGTGGAACTAGTGACACAGATGGAATAGATGTGGCAAGTGTTCCTTTTGGTAATAAATTTAAACGTGGAATGTTTGTGGCGCAAGATGGTTTCAATGATGGAAAAAATCAAAACTTTAAATGTGTCCCGTGGGAAAACATTGCAAATAAATTTAATCCGCCATTGATTGTTAAATAAATTTAGTGAGAATTGTTAATTTTTAGGCCCCCGCAAAGCGGGGGCTTTTGTTAAAGTCCAAATATTTTTTTAGCATTATTTGTTGTTATGTTAGCAACATTTTCCAATGGTTGGTCGAACAATTCAGCAATATATTGTGCAACGTTTTGTACGTACATTGGAGCGTTTGATTTTCCTCGAATAATTTGTGGTGGCAAAAACGGAGCGTCACTTTCTAGGACCAAACAATCAAGCCCAACTTTTTTTATTGTTTCGCGTAGTTGTTCGTTTTTTGGGTAGGTTATTGGCCCACCTATTCCAAGATAATAACCCATTTTTATAACTTCTTTTGCAAGCTCTATGTCTTGGCAAAAACAGTGCAAAATCCCGCGTGCGTTTTTAGAAAATTCTTCAAGGCATTTAAACATTTCATCTCTTGCGTCTCGGCAGTGTATGATGAGAGGCAAATCGTTTTCTATTGCCAGGTCGATGTGATATTTAAATAAATCTATTTGTCTTGGTAGGTTGTACCCGGGCCAGTGCCTGTCCAGTCCGCATTCTCCTATGCCGACAATTTTGTTTTCTTCTTTTTTGTCGACCATTTTTTTTATTTGTTCAAAATCTTTTTTCCAAGATAAGGTTGCGTCGTTTGGATGGATTCCAACGGTGGAAAAAGTTTGGTCAAACCACTTTGCTATTTCTATGCTGTTTCTACTTTCAATAACGCTTGTTCCGACGGAAATAATGGTGGTTACATCGTGCTCTTTAGCATCTGATATAATATTTTGTAATTTATCTTTTGCAGATTGTTCAAGGGGTGTGTCGAACGTTTTTTTTGCTATAAAATTTAGGTGGCAATGGGTATCAATTAACATAATCAGCTAAAAACCTTATAGTTTAAATGTTTCTTGTATTTTTTATTATAAGTAAGGCCAAATTGCCGTTGACAAAGCCTTTAATAACGATATTATATGTTAACAGTATCACATATAAATAACCAGTGTTTTTAACCACAAGCTATCATACGTAAGGAGTACCTTATGAATAAGAGTGAGCTCATAAATTCACTCAGTGAGGAAACAACGTTTAACAAAAAAGATATCACCCGGGTGATTGATAGGTTTGTAAACATCGTTCAGAGAGAGTTGAAAAAAGGAAAAAAGGTTGCCTTATCTGGTTTTGGAACTTTTTCTTTATCTCGTAGACCTGAAAGGAACGGAATTAATCCTGCCACAAAAGAGCGCATTAGTTTGCCGGCAGTTAATGTTCCTAAGTTCAAAGCTGGTAAAAATTTAAGGGAATCTGTTCGTTCAGTTAAGCTAGGTTAACAAAACCTATCCTTTAAAAGTTTAGCCATGTGCGAAGGGCCTTTTTTTGAGGCCCTTTTTTTATTGAAGAAATCCATTCAACTTTTCAAAAATATTTTTTTCAAGTATTATTTAGCAATTACCAATGCATTGTTGTGTTAAAGATAAAGGCGTTAATATGATTGATCTAAAGTTATTGCGAGAAGACCCAGAAAAAATAATAGCGAACCTAGAAAAACATGATCCTTCTTTTGACGCTCGTCGACTGTCTGAGTTAGACAAACATGCCAGAAAAATTGGTGTGGAAATTGAGTCCCTACGCAAAGAAAAAAACGAGTTGGCAAAAAAGGCAAGTGATGGGATAACAGATCAATTGCGAACACAGTCTATTGAAATAGGTAAAAAATTAAAAGAGTTGGAGCGGGAGTTTGTAGAGAAGGAAAAAGAACTTGAGAATCTATACCTGTCATGTCCCAACATTTTGCAAGACAGTGTCCCTGAAGGTGGAAAAGAAAAAAACAAAGTTATAAAAACTGTCGGGAAAAAACCGGAATTTTCTTTTCCTGTGAAAAACCATGTCGACATTGCTCAAGCTCTTGGGTGGATAGATTTTGAATCTGTGTCAAAAATTACGGCTCCTCATTTTGCGTTGTATAAGGGTGATGGAGTAAAGGCTTTATATTCTCTTATGTTATTCATGTTGAAAAATAACATTGCTCATGGGTTTTTGCCTATCTTGCCTCCGTATATGGTTAACGAAGAATCTCTACAAATTGCTGGAAACTTTCCAAAATTTAAAGAAGATGTTTATTCAATCAAGGGTGAAAATCTTTACATGACCCCAACTTCCGAAGTTAATTTAACTAACATGTATCGTAACCAAATTTTGCCCGAAGATCAGTTGCCACTAAAAATGACATCGTGGACAAGCTGCTTCAGAAGAGAAGCTGGTGGTTATGGTGCAGCAGAAAGAGGTTTGATACGAATTCATCAATTTGAAAAGGTTGAGCTTTATTCAATTTGTACCCCTGAAAAGTCTAACGATGAACTGGATCGTATGATTTCTTGTGCTGAGACAATTTTGGCAAAGTTAGGTCTTCATTACAGAATTAGTTTGTTAGCGGCGCAAGACTGCTCCTTCCCGTCGTCAAAGACTTATGATATTGAGGTCTGGATGCCAGGGCAAAAGACCTACTTTGAGGTGTCCTCTGCAAGCAATTGTTTGGATTTTCAGGCAAGGCGTGGAAAAATCAGATATCGTGATAAAAAGACATCAAAAACGTGTTATGTTAATACGCTGAATGCTTCATCCTTGGCGCTCCCACGTTTGTTGGTGGCTCTTTTAGAGACATATCAGCAAGAGGATGGAACTGTTAAGTTGCCAGATGTTATTTTCAAAGAAGGGGTAAGCTGGTAGTTTGATATGATTTCAAAAGATATTATTCGGCAAATTAGAAATCTTGAAATTTATACAAAGCGCCTTTTGAGTGGTATGCATGTTGGAGATTATTCGACGGCTCAAAAAGGGGGGGGATTTGAGTTTGATCAGCTAAACGAGTATCAACAGGGTGATGATGTTCGGTTTATAGATTGGAAAGGTAGCGCCCGATCAAATAAAATTTTGATGAGACGTTATCTTGAGGAACGAAATAGAACTGTTTTGTTGTTTGTTGATATTTCGCGCTCGAGTTTTTAT
>JABGSX010000005.1 GCA_018647505.1 bacterium
TAAATGAACTAGAAAAAAGACTAAGCTTTTTACCATTTTCCTCAAAAATTATATGTCCTTCACCTGACCATAGAACTATTTTTTTTTCATTTGCAACCAATATTTTTATCTTTTGATTTTCGTTAAGTATTAGTGTAATAAGCTTTTTACTAATCATATTAATATCTTTCCTATACGACTTACCCATCTAGCTTTTTTCAAGACAGTCTGGATATCAGGATGTAGCCGCTCGCATACATCTTAAATCATGTCAAGGCCGCTATTTTATTAAAATTAAAACTTTCTAAACAAATATAAAAATGCAGAAAAACAATTCAACTTCACCATTTTAATTTACAACGCTAATCTCAAAAAGTTTTTGTCCCCTTCGAATCAGTCTACAGAAAAATTCCAGCTTATATGTATTGCTAATTTGAACACGAATGTTTTACATTTTTAAATAGGGACACGTATTAAAAGCACATAATTTACAAGGGGGGTCATAATATGAAGAATGTAAATTTGATATATTTATCTCTAATATTATTACTATCAAGCACATCTAAGGCCAACATTTTTCACAGAAAATCAGTACAAGCGTCTCTTGCTGTAGCAGCCACCTTAACTGTAGCATTAGCCGGATATAAAATTGGAAAAGCGGTACTCAAATCATCATTAGGAATAACAACTGAGACGGAAACTCCGCATAGGGATTTTTCAGAATACGTAAAAGCATCAAAAAGACTTGGAAGACCATTGTTTCTATATACTATTGGAGCAAGAATTGAAGGTGCAATGGACTTTAAAGATTTCACGATGGTAAAAAGAGATACGGGAAAAGAAGACTACAGGTACCTACACAAACCATGTGACCTTGACCGAATAAAAAAATAAAAAAACCCCGGCGCAATGCCGGGGTTTTAAACTTTCTAAGCACCTTTGAAGGTGTTACTATGCTTTCTAAGATCAATTCTTTTTTCTTTTGCCTTGGTTACTTCATGAACCATTCGATCAACTGCTTTGTCTATTGCAAGGTACATTTCTGGACACTCAAAGTGAGAAAACAGATCATAATGAGGACTTTTTAAAATAATTTCCGCTCGATGATGATGGTGCTTTCTAGCTGCTTCCAAAACAATTTCAATAGAAATTGGAGAAGTTTCTCTCTTTAAAAGTCTCGTAACCTTTTCAATACTAGAACCAATATATTCTTCAATTACTGGAGATGAATCCATACCACGAAGCGTAACTTGTATATTCATAGACAAACTCCTTTACTGGTAAAACGCCCCAACATTCTCTATCAACTTTTATTTTTATTTCCGCTTTTTTGAATTCTTACGCACAATAAATTTTACAGGACAACCGTCTAATTTAAAACTTTTTCTTAAAATTTTCTCAAAAAACGCTAACTGGCTAGGACCAAACCACTTTGCTTCATTTACCGATAATAGTATTGTTGGTGGAGCAGATTTTATTGATATGGCCTTTAACACCTTTAGAGGCATTGTTTTGTGATATAATGGCTTACTTCGCAAAGCAGTTTTTATTATATCGTTAACATCATACTCAGTAAGTTCTTGCGAAAAATTGCCCCATACCTTCTTTACCAACGGCAAAATCTGACCTGTACCTTTTTCTGTTTTAGATGAAATCCACAAAATAGGAACCTTGCCAAACAAATGGTCATACTCCAGCAGGTCCAGTTTAATTTTTTCTTTTTGGAGATCTTCCATAAGGTCTATCTTATTTATCAACAGGATTAATGCCTTATTTTGCTCAAAAGCATAAAATGCTAATTTTAATTCCTGATCGGAAAGTCTACCCTCTGAACCATCCATCATAAGCAAAACAATATCAGCATCAAAAAGAGCACCAAAGGAACTCTTTACCATCATAGTCTCAAGAGGCTCTTTTATAGATCGCTTTCTTCTAATTCCAGGGGTGTCAGTAAGCGTAATATTTTCTTTATAAAAACGAACATTTTCAGTTATCGCTTCTCGCGTCGTCCCTGCAACATCTGTAACTAAGGATCTTTCTTGCTGTATTAAAAGATTCATTAAAGTAGATTTTCCAACATTTGGTTTTCCCAAAATAGTCACGCTATAACCCGGCTCCACACACTCTGCTTTGGCATCTTTCTGTGGCAAAGTTTCTACTATTTCATCTAAAATATCCCCTGTACCAATTCCATGTTGAGAAGAAACATAAAAAATCTTTTTCCAGCCAAGTTTTTCAAATTCGTGTTTAACTTCTTCAGTTCGTTTTACATCACACTTGTTAATAATAAGAAATGTATTCTTTTTTTTCTTGTGCAACAACTTTGATACTGCCTGATCTTCCAGCAATGGTCCAACCACACCATCACACATAAAAAGAATAATATCCGCGCAATCTATAAGGTCTAAAACTTTTTTTTGTACAGATGACAAAATAGAATCTTGTTGTTTTTTAAGAAATATTCCACCACTGTCAACCAACTCAAAACGCTTGTCCTTCCAACCTATAGTATCTGAAATAGAGTCTCTTGTTACTCCAGGCTCGTTATAAATCAAGCTTCTTACACTTTCCGAAAACCTATTAAATAAAGTGGACTTTCCAACGTTCACTCTGCCAACAATAACAACGCGTGGCATATTACTCTTATTCTGGTTGTCTAATTTCACGTATTGTTCCTCCAAATACTTCCAATAATATATTCGTTTTTTCCCATTTTTCTTTGTCGCTTATATCAATACGAGCCTCACTGGGCCCCGTCATTATTTTATTCGTATTTTTGCTCATCGACAGGCGACTATTTTCCAAAAGATCTTTACTTTTTTTTTCCGCCTTTTCTGGCTCCCTTGTAAAAAAAGGAACAATCGCAACAGATGTTCCAAAAATTGTATCAAAGCATGGCCTCCATAAAGACTCCATGCTCTTTAACCATTCATTAAAAAATGTCTGATCCTTTTGAAAATCAATATTTATCACCGGCTCAGGGGAGCTTACAAAAGAAACATTTCCCTGTCGAAATATTGAAACTAGAAGAGGATCATTTTTTTCATCTATAAGTTGCAAAAAACTATTCCATCTACCAATATCCTTAGAAGAAACCTCTTTCTGTTGCTTGTTTACAACAACTTCAGAAACGTCAGGCTTGCTATCTTCAGCCTTATCAATCTTCAAAACAGCAGCCTCTTCCGGCGACTCTTTTCCTGTTTTTAGCTCTTTTGGCTCACCTTCATTTTTTGTTTGTTGAGCTTTGTCATGATTTGTTGGCATTTCTACATTAACTGAAGAATTCTCATCTTGGTAATTCACATTTTTACACATGCTTAACAAAACCATGTCCAAGCACTCATGCTGCATTTTTGTAGATCGAAAAATCCGTTCATGCTGATACAAAATTTCCAAAAACGAAACCAGCCGTGTTACCGGGCAGCCCTTTACTATGGCAACAAGCTTTTCAGCACAACTAGCATTCTGGAAATTCTCAATCCCATACAAACTCCAAATTCCTATGCGCAAATATTTGACCAACTTTCTCCAAATTGATTCAACAGAAAACGAATGAAAATTTCCACTGTCTAACAATAAAAGCAAATCTTTTTTGCCTTTATTCACTATCGTACCTATCAATTCCAAAACTCGACTATCATCTATGTGACCAAGAATAGCCAAGACGGCTTTTTTATCGACAATGTCTTGCGACAAGCGAACCTGCTCCAAAAGATTAAGAGCATCTCTAGCAGATCCTTCGCTATGCTCCACAATCAACTCTAAACCTTCCGGCTCATGGTTTATGCCCTCCTCCTTACAAACAAATTCTAAATGTTTTGTTAGTTCATCTTGCTTAATTGGTCCAAAAAACAACTGAAAACATCGAGACCTTACAGTATCAATAATTTTTTCTTCGCTTGTTGTTGCCAAAATAAACAAAACAGACGGTGGCGGCTCTTCCAAAATTTTCAAAAATGCGTTAAAGGCAGACTTGCTAAGCATATGTGCTTCATCTATTAGATAAATCTTTTTTCTACCCATCAAAGGTAAAAGGGTTGATGAATCAATTATTGTACGGATATTGTCAACACCTGTGTGCGAAGCTGCATCAATTTCGATAAAATCTGGATGCTTACCTTCACGCATAGCACTACATGAAATACAAGACAAACAAGGAACGTCGTGCTTTTTGGGCTCTTTCTGAAACTGTGTTAAATTTTCGCAATTGATGGAAGCTGCAAACACCCTAGCCGTTGTTGTTTTACCACAACCACGTTGCCCAGCAAAAAGATAAACGGGAAAATAATTATCAAGAAATAGACTATTTTTTAACATTCTCAGTGTCAGTTGTTGTCCAACGATGTGACTAAATTTCTGAGAACGCCACTTGCGAGCAAGATTAAGCTTAATTTGCGACATAGTTTAACTCTATTTCAAAAACAATAAAAAGGGAAAGCACATACAAATATAACAAATACTCTTGCTGCTTCCTTTCGGACCTGACAAATTAAGTACGTATACCTTACGTGCCTTCCCAAACATTTGAACCTTAATCATGGCGGAGAGAGAGGGATTCGAACCCTCGATGCCCCTTTCAGGACATACACGATTTCCAATCGTGCTCTTTCAACCGCTCAGACACCTCTCCATAATCAATCACACCGTGGTGCCTAAAGTCACTTTTTTTCGGACTTTACTTCTTTTTCTGTCTCTTTTTTTGCTACAACCTTTTTTTCTGTCGCCGGACCCTTTGCAGCAGCCTTCTTTGGCTCTTCTACTTTTTTAGCCACAGCCTTCTTTGGCTCTTCTGCTTTTTTAGCCACAGCCTTCTTTGGCTCTTCTACTTTTTTAGCCACAGCCTTCTTTGGCTCTTCTGCTTTTTTAGCCA
>JABGSX010000006.1 GCA_018647505.1 bacterium
CGCAGATCGTAAATAAAATTGCACTCCGACGGCACCCCATATTTAAATCCGAACGAGATAAAATTCACGAGCATAATCGGATGCCGACCTCCAGAAAAAGAATGTCTAATAAAGCTTCTCAGTTGGTGAATATTAAGCTGTCCCGTATCAAGCACCAAGTCCGCAACGCTTGCAAGAGGTTTTAGCAGCTTCATTTCCTTTTTAATAGCATCCGCTATATCCAAATGATCTCCCAGTGGATGCTTTCTACGTGTTTCCTGATACCGCTTTAACAAAACACGAGAGCTTGATGTCAAAAAGCAAATTTTAACACTTCCTGTGCGATACTCATCAAGAGCTTTAATATGGGCCAAAAGTTCGTTCATGTTATGTGCACCACGAACATCAATTCCAAGCGCCACCTTTTGTTCGCACATCTTTGGCTGATGAATAAGATCAAAAAAAGCAGGTAACAAATCCAATGGTAAATTGTCCACACAAAAAAAGTCAAGGTCCTCTAGCGCCCTTAAAACAGTGTTTTTTCCAGACCCAGAATATCCAGTAACAACAATAACTTCACTTTCTGACTTCTCTATGTGACCCACAACAATCCCTTGAATTCAATCAAAAGCTAAATGTAATAATTGTTTTATATGATAACAATTTCCACATTAATAAAAAATAACAATTAATAGTCTAAAAACAAAAAATATTAAAAAGTCTTTAAAATTGACAATAAGAAAAGACGATCCAAGACTACTCTAAAAAAGCAGCAATACAATCTGCAACCGAAATAACCCCCCTCAAAAAAGCAAAAGGCAGAAAAACCATTGCATAAGCCTAACTGCTTTTTTTGACAATATGAATTACTTAGGGTAGAATTATACATGAATTTGTTAGTTTAAATTCATGAGGGATATATGGGTAAACGTGGCAGATATATTTTATCTGTGACATTATTTGCAAGCTTGATGTTCGTGTTTCTTTTTATTCTTACAACAGCAAATCCACCAAGAAAAACACCAGTTTCGAAAACAGGCTACGCAATAGAAGCGTAAAGCAAAGAAAAATAACAAACCCCTGATTAAAAAATCGGGGGTTTTTATTATTCTACAGTTACAGATTTTGCAAGATTGCGAGGCTTGTCAATCGGACAGCCAAGCTCATTGGCAATACAGTAAACAAAAAACTGCATAACCCCAACCATAGCAATAGGCGCCAACAACGGTGCAACTTTAGGAAAAACAAAGCACACATCCGATAGCTGCTCAAGCTCATGTTGCCCTTCAAATATAAACGACACAAGATGACCACCTCTAGCCTTTACCTCTTGAGCATTGGCTACAATTTTTTGATAAATAAGATCGTCTATATGAGAAAATAAAAACACAGGCGTGCGATCATCTATTAGCGCAATTGGGCCATGCTTAAGTTCTCCTGCAGGATAACTTTGAGAAAATATATAAGAAATTTCTTTCAACTTAAGCGCAGCTTCCAGAGCAAGTGGATACCCAACGTGTCGCCCCAAAAATATAAATCTGTCATACTTGGAATACGTTTTTGCGTAATCCTTTTTTATAATTCGCTTGTAATTATCAATTGAGCACTCAAGGACCTGCGCACTTATCAGCAAATCTTCAATCGAAGCATCCATCTCTTTTCTAGATATAAGCCCTCTCTCAAATGCAATCTTGTTTGCAAGCCAGTACAAAACAGAAATTTGTGTTGTAAAGGCCTTAGTCGATGCAACAGCAATTTCTGGCCCAGCCTTTGTCAGCAAAAACCCATTGGCCTCTCTTACCATGGTGCTTGACGCAACATTTGCCAAAATAACAGTTGGAGCTCCAGATGCATTTATTTTTCGCAATGCCTCAAGGGTGTCCGCCGTCTCTCCAGACTGAGAAATAGCAATATAAAGGCATTTTTTATTTGGAAAAAACGGCCTATACCTGAATTCTGAAGCAAGAGAAACAGACGCTGGAATACCGCAAATCATTTCGAAAAAGAACTGTGCAATACGCCCGGCATGCCATGACGTACCAGCACCAACCATACAGATGCCCTCCATTTCTTTCAGAAAATTTTCAGAAAGGCCCATATAATCCAATATTTTATTTTCTAACGATTGCTGCATTTTTACAGAAGCATAAATTGCCTCTTTTTGCTCATAAATCTCTTTAAGCATGTAATGCTCAAAGCCACCTTTTTCATTTTTAGACCAATCAAAATGGATGTCTTCTATGTGTAGCGGCAATGGATTACCAGAAAAATCGAAAAGCTTTACTTCGTCCTTTTTAATAATGGCAAAACTCTCATCTGGCATAAACAAAACTTTTTTAACATTTCCAGCAAATGCCAAAAAATCTGATGCTGCAAACACCTCTTTGTCGCCTATTCCAATGCACAAAGGAGATCGCCTTCTTACAGCGATCATCGTGTCAGAAAACTCTTGTGCTAAAGCCAAAAAGGCAAATGCCCCATCAAGCTCACTAACCAATAAACAAATAGCTTTTTTTAAACTTTTTTCTTGAGAAATAAGCGCACTTAAAAAGTGTGCAATAACCTCTGTATCAGTCTCAGAATGAAACACATGTCCAGATTTTTTCAAAGTATTGCGAAGCTCATGATGATTTTCTACAATTCCATTATGCACTACCGCAACAGTTTTTTCACAGTTAAAGTGTGGATGAGCGTTGTTGGTTGTAGCCGGCCCATGAGTCGCCCACCTTGTATGCCCTATTCCTAAAAAGCCATCTATTGGCGCATCTTCCAACATTCCAACCAGATTAGATAAACTCCCCTTGGCTTTTATGTAAACCAAGCGATTATCACTAGGATGCATACATGAAAATCCTGCAGAGTCATACCCTCTATACTCTAGTCTACGAAGACCTTCTATAACAAAGTCTCTACAGTTGCGTTTTCCCACATAGCCAACAATACTACACATAGCTCCCCTTTAGCAGGAAATACCTAAACTACAAAATACTGATAAAAAGTTTATAACGGAATGCGAATTAACGCTTAACAAATTGGAACTTACGACGAGCACCACGTTGTCCATATTTTTTTCTCTCTTTTACCCGAGAATCAACCGACAATAACTTGTACTCTTTTAAAACAGACCTTAAATCTGGATCGATTGTAACCAACGCACGAGAAATACCAAGTTTAACAGCATCGGCCTGTGCGGTTTGCCCACCACCTACAATGTTAACTTTTATGCTATATCCAGAAAAAGTGTCCGAACAAATAGAAATTGGGAATACCGCAGTTTTGCGTGTAAGTTCTGTGTCAAAATATTCTTCAAAAGGCCTGTTATTAACTACAATGTCGCCTTTCCCCTTAAGCAACCAAACCCTGGCAACTGCGCATTTACGACGTCCTACACCGTGAGCAATTTTTTTGGTGACAACTTTCTTAGTCTTCTTTTCAACTTTGGTTGTTTTAGCTTCTTCCATATTTCCAATCGGCCTTCAAATAATACTTAACAATAATTTCATTTAAACAAAACAACGGGAAAATCCCCATGAGAGAATGATACCCCGAGATAAAAGAAAAGTCAAAGCAATCTCACTAAAAAAGGCACACCCAAACAGTATGCCAATATTTATGGAGCCGATGATCGGATTTGAACCGACGACCTATTGATTACGAATCAATTGCTCTACCAGCTGAGCTACATCGGCACACGGATCTACATTTCCTGTTTTTCCTCGTACGCCTCCTGACAAGCGACACACCTAGATGCATTTGGATATGCATGAAGCCTCTTTTCTGCAATGGCCACGTCACACTCTAGACAGATTCCGTATGTACCATTTTCAATCATTTCAAGCGCACCTATAATTCTAGTGTACTCCTCAAATTCATTATTTTGAAGAGAGCTTCTTAACGCTTCTAATGAAGACGTCGATGCCTGATCTCCAGGATCTAAAACCTGATCGGTAGATATCTTTTCTGATGCCAATTCTGCAAGCTCATTTTCAAGCTCGTCTTTGCGCACCAACATTTCTCTTTTTACCTCATCCAAATTGATCTTTCCAGATGGACTATTTTTCATCTCTATCACCTTTTTCTATCCTTCGTTTCTTAAAAAAACACTTTAACAACTTTGCTGCTTGCTCCCCACATACTCCCCCTACAATCTCTTCAACATGTTTCTTGTATATCTGAATGCCATTAACACTGTCAAGAGGATATCCAAATAATGGGGATTCTGCACCATAAACAAGCCTAGAACAACGACTAACCCCAACTGCATGAAAACACATTCCACACGGCTGCAAAGTAACATAGATCGAACAACCTTCAAGTCGCCAATCTCCTATTTTCTTCGCCGCCTTTGCAATAGCACAAAGTTCCGCATGAGCGAGTGGATTATTATTCTTTTCCACAAGATTGTAACCTCGCCCTATAATTTTCCCATCTGGGGCCACAACAACCGCTCCGATTGGCACCTCCCCAATATCATAAGCCTTTTGTGCCAACTTTATTGCTTTCTTCATAAAATAAATGTCGTCTATTTTCGAACTCCAATTACTTTTACTAAGCATATCTATTGTCTGCCTCTTCCTTTTTTAAAATAAAAAACTCTTTAACACATATTGCCACATAATTGGCAACTGAGGGCTAATATTACACAAAACTAAAAAAAATCCAACATTTTTTAGCAAAAAAAAACATGTAAAAATAAACGCACTCAATCGACAAAATTAGAAAAAAAACACATTATCCTTTATACTATATATACAAATTTGTTACGCATTAATTTGAGATTTTAAAAAACTTTTCAAAAAAGTTGGAGTTGGGAGATTCTATTTATGGCAGATGATTCAACACAAAATAAAAATGTTAGTTATGGCGCAAAGTCGATACGAGTTATGGAGGGGCTGGAAGCCGTACGGAAACGACCAGCAATGTACATTGGATCAACCAATGTTGGAGGAATGCACCACTTAGTATACGAAGTAGTTGACAATTCAGTTGATGAAGCCCTTGCCGGTATTTGTAAAAACATCATAGTAATCCTGCACTCAGATGGATCATGCTCAATAGAGGATGATGGTCGAGGAATCCCTACAGGAATTCACCCGACTGAAAAAATATCCGCAACCGAAGTTGTATTAACAAAACTTCACGCCGGGGGTAAGTTCGAAAAAGATGTGTATAAATATTCCGGAGGACTTCATGGCGTTGGTGTCTCAGTCGTAAACGCCCTTTCAAGCACGCTGGAGATAGAAGTTTACCAAAATGAAAAAATCTATTCTCAGTCCTATAAAAAGGGTTTTCCACTATCTCCTCTAGCCGTAACCGGATCTACAAAAAAACATGGAACCTATATTCGTTTTTTTCCTGATAAAACAATATTCGACAATGACTCAGAATTTAGCTTCGATGTTTTATCCATTCGGCTGCGCGAACTCGCTTTTCTTAACAAGGGACTTAAAATACAAATCATCGAAGAAGAAACAAACAAAAGTCATGAATTTTTGTTTGAGGGTGGAATTGTGTCCTTTGTTAAACACATTAACAACAAAAAAAACCCGCTATTTGACGAAGTAATTTACTTTGAAAAAGAAAACGGTAAGTATATTTTAGAAGTTGCTCTGCAATACAACGACGGCTACGGAGAACAAATTTTTTCCTTTGTGAATAATATCAATACAAAGGAAGGGGGAACTCACGTTTCTGGATTTAAATCTGCTCTTACAAAAGCAACAAACAAACGAGCCCAAACTTTGAATATCTTAAAAAATGGTCAAAGTTTTTCCAGTGACGACGTTCGTGAAGGACTTAGCACCGTAATAAACATCAAGGTTCCAGAACCACAATTTGAAGGCCAGACTAAAGGCAAGCTTGGCAACCATGAAGTCAAAGGAATTGTAGACTCGTGGTTATTTTCGCTTTTGGACAATTACTTCGAAGAAAATCCTTCTATAGCCAAAAAAATTCTCCTAAAAGCTGAAACTGCAAAACGAGCAAGAGAAGCCGCAAAAAAGGCTCGAGATATCACCAGAAGAAAATCAGCCTTAGAATCAACCGTACTGCCAGGAAAACTTGCTGATTGCAGCAATGAAAATCCAGCTGATACTGAAATTTTCATAGTCGAGGGTGACTCTGCAGGAGGATCTGCTAAACAAGCACGTGACAGATTCAACCAAGCAATTTTACCTCTGCGTGGCAAAATTCTTAATGTTGAAAAAGCTAGACTAGACAAAATTCTGTCAAACGAAGAAATCAAAACTCTCATATCAGCTATTGGTGCTGGAATTGGGAACGATTTCAATGTTGAAAAAGCCAGATACCACAAAATAATACTCATGACAGATGCAGACGTAGATGGCTCACATATTAATACACTTCTATTAACATTCTTCTTTAGGTACATGCGTCCACTTATTGAAAGTGGATATTTGTATATCGCCCAGCCACCCTTGTACAAAATAAAAATAGGCAAAAAAGAACAATATTTAAAGGATGATAAAGAGTTTAAAAACTTTATCCTTGATTGGGCAAAAGAACAAACCACATTCACAAGACATGGCAAAGAAATAACAAGCAATGAATGGTCAGAGTTAATAAGCCAACTAAGAAAATACGAACAAGCCCTTGAAAGTCTATGCTCAAGATTTAATATCTCTACAGAAAATTGCCATAAACTTGCAAAATTTTTAATTGAATATCCTTGGCAAGAAGAATACGGTAAAGATGTTTTAATTGATAACTTAAACAACTACTTTAAAGATTGCACAGTTTCAATTAAGCAGGAAGAACCTCCAGAGGAAAGTATCGAAAGCGTAGACTCAGATGTTCCAATTCTTAAGTCGTTCATAACATTTAACTATACAAACAAACAATGGAACACCGTTCTATCATTCTTCAAATCAACAACTGTTAAAAGTCTTGTTGCAATACTTGAGTCATTAAACAGCCTAGATCACAATCCATGGATATTGAAAGTAGTTGGCAAAGACAAAGAAATAGACAACGTTGGAATACTCAATTTGATACATTCGTTTGTAAAAATAAGCAAACCATACATGAATATTCAACGATACAAAGGTCTTGGTGAAATGAACCCCGAGCAACTATGGGAAACTGCTATGGACAATGAAGTAAGAACTCTCCTGCAGGTTAACATTGAAGACGCGCTCGAAGCTGATTTATGGTTTACAACGCTAATGGGTGATGACGTAACAGGAAGAAAATCATTCATTGAAGATTACGGACACTTTGTAAAAAATTTGGATCTTTAGTTAGAAATAAAACAACTTCTAGCGGACATTACAAAATTAGAGCAGGCACTTTTTAAGCGCCTGCTCTTTTATCTTTCAGTTAACGATTCAATCTTTTGTGCGACCTTGCCAAATCATGCGAACATAATGCTCCAATAAGCGAAAGTTCTCCGGCCAAAACACCGACTGCAATTATTTCGGCTAATTTTTTTGAATTGTACCCGGTCTCTTTGATAGGAGCATGCACTCCAAGAATTCTAAGGCATTCATTTTGCGTAGCAAGAACTGTACCTCCACCAATTACACCAACTTGCAACGCAGGCAACGTAACAGAGAAAAGAACATTTTTACCAGACTTTTCAACTGTTGTAAAACCATGTGAACCATCGACCACATGAGCAACATCTTGGCCCATGGCAATAAACATTGCAGCAATTATATTTGCAAAATGAGCGTTATAACCTAAACTGCCCGCACTTGCACTGCCTAAAATATTTTTTCGATAATTTAAATCGACTAAACAATCAACAGTTGTTTTTAAGTTGTTCTCAACAATTTCTTTTGAAATCATTACCGACGCAACAACTTTTTTGCCACGCCCATTAATTAAATTCATTGCGCTAGGTTTTTTATCAACACACATATTTCCCGACTCGGAAATAAATTCAACACCCCTGAAAACACTAACAATATATTCCACAATTTTTTTGCCTGCAATGGTGATCATATTCATACCCATTGCATCGCCAGTATTTGCTTCCAATTGTAACCAAACATTAAGACCAACAACATATGGGTTTATTTTTTCTACTCTTATAAAGTCTTCATCCTGCTCGCCAACCTTTTTTAAATCCTCAAAATTTTCATATACCCATATGCAAAATCTTTTTGCTTCTACAATCGAATTGACTTTGAACAATATCGACCGAGTCTGAAAATCCTTCAGAACGACAACCTGTGCCCCCCCGCTTTTGTTTATTACACTACAACCTCGATTTACAGAAGCCGCCAGCGCACCTTCTGTTGTAGCAAGCGGCAGGTAAAAATTCCCCGTGGCATACTCACCTACAATTTTGACTGGCCCCACAATAGCCAAAGGAACCTGCACTGTACCAATCATATTTTCAATATTTGCCGTGCACGTTTTTGGATCTAAACAAAAATTTCCTATATTTTCTAAGCATAAGTCCAATTGCGATTCTACAAACTCTCGTCTTATTCGTGTTGCTAGGTCAAGACCAACAAGATCATCAAGCTGATATAATTTTATTTTGCCACTAGATAATTTTTCAAAAATATCTTTCTTTTTACTCTGATAATCTAAATTTGTAGCCATAACAAATTGCCCCCTTGCGACCACTTTCAAAAACTTTCCTAAAGACCACCTCTACATTTTTCCCTATTACAACCTCATCTGCTTCACAATCGACAATTTGAGCAGTCAAACATGGGCCTTCGCTCAACTGAACAATAGCCAAAGCATATGGTATTTCACATATTATTTTTTCTAAAACATCGTCGCCTGCTATAGGAGTTCTTATAATCGTAAATGTTTTTATTACACCTTGACCTTCAAGCTTATGATCCTGCAATTTTGAAGATCCACACTTTTTGCATATCGGTCTTGCGGGAAAAAATAGCGCTCCGCACTTTTCGCACTCTTTGCCAACCAACTCGTAATACTCAGGCATCTTTCGCCAAATTTTTGCCGACGTCATAATTTCCTCATTTTTTGAATATGTGAACCACCGCTGTTCCGCCGCTTCCACCAATATTGTGAGTCAGTCCAATCTCAGCGTTAATACATTTTCCCTTCGTCCGACCACTTAAAATAGATACTATTTCTACAGCTTGCATCACACCAGTCGCTCCAATGGGATGTCCTTTTGCCTTTAGACCCCCCGAAACATTTATAGGTATCTTACCTGTTATGTCAGTATTTCCCGCCTGAACAAATGGTCCGGATTTTCCTTTCTCAACAAAACCCAAATCTTCTATAGCCAGCAATTCTGCAATTGTAAAACAATCATGAACCTCCGCGATTTGCACATCACCGGGACCAACTCCAGCTTGTTGATACGCCTGCTTTGCTGCCAGAACTGTTGCTTTCAGCGTGAGCATATCATCTCTGTCGTGTAAACTTATTGTGTCAGTTGCGCAACCACTTCCAGCAATCCACACAGGCTCGACACTATTTTTTTGTGCGTAATCTTTGCTTACTAGAATCAATGCTGCCGCACCATCAGAAATTGGACTAGCGTCCAAAAGCTTAATCGGATCTGCAAGTTTGGTTGACCTAAGAACATCTTCCATCGTAATTTGTCTGTGAAATTGGGCGTATGGATTTGAAAGCGCATTTTGATGATTCTTAACAGCAACCAACGCCATCTGCTCCTCTGTTGTTCCAAACTTTTCCATATGCATACGTGCAATCATGGCATACAATCCAGGAAACGTCGCTCCAAAAACAGCTTCATTCTCATAGCTTGCTGCAGTTGAAAGAGCTCTGGTAACAGCAGCCCCTGAAATGTCAGTCATTTTTTCCGCACCAACAACGACAACAACATCATGCATACCGGAAGCTACGTCTATGTAGGCCTGCCTCAATGCCAATCCTCCAGATGCACAGGCACCCTCCACTCTGGTCGCAGGAACATTTTTTAGACCAGCCCAATCGGCAAACAGACTTCCAAGGTGCTCCTGAGAGGAAAACAATCCACCAGACATCGAACCAACATACAGTGATTGCACGCTATCTCGTGAAATTCTTGCATCATTAAGCGACAAATTAATCGCACTTGTTGCCAGATCCTGTAAACCGTTGTCCCACAACTGCCCAAACTTTGTAGCGCCAACCCCTATTACAGCAACATCTCTCATTCCAATACCCCCGTATTTTTAAGATAATCGGTGTAGCTTATATAAATTTTATTTTGTATGTATGATTCTACCGTTCTCGCTCGCGACCGAACCTTTTCGATTTCATCTGTAACGACAATATCAAAGCTGTCACTTCCTGCCCCCGATCCATATGAGGTAACCAAAATGCTTTCACCCGGCTTTGCCACATCCAAAACAGCAGACAAACCCAACATCGATGCACCAGAATATGTATTTCCAATACGATCAACTAAAAGACCCGGTGCATATTGCTTTTTGGTAAAGCCCAGGACCTTCGCAACTCTTTCTGGAAACTTTCCATTTGGTTGGTGAAATACAACATAATCGTAATCGTCCGAAGACTTACCAACCTCACCTAGCAACATCTTTGTCGCATTAATAATGTGCTTGTAATATGCTGGCTGGCCGGTAAATGCACCTGCGTGAGAAGGATATTTTTCATGCTCTCTTCTCCAAAAATCAGGGGTATCTGAAGTAAAGGAAACTGTATGATTTATTTGTGCCACAACATTATCTAATCCCAAAATAAAAACTGCACCCCCCGCCGCTGCTGTATATTCAAGCGGATCACCCGGAGATGCCTGTGCTGTATCACACCCTCCAACAAGTACCAGCTTGGCCATTCCTGATTTAATCCACGCTAAACCAACTTGTATAGCAGCAGTTCCAGCCTTACAGGCAAACTCAAAATCTGCAGTAGTATATTTATTACCAACTCCTAATGCCTCCGCCAACACCGTTCCGGTAGGTTTTACCGCATATGGATGAGATTCACTTCCAATGTACAAGGCATCCAAGGTATCAGGTTTAATTCCGGCAACCTTTATAGCATTCCTTGCAGCCTCCACAGAAATTGTAATTGTGTCCTCATCAATTCCAGGAACAGATTTTTCGATAACTTTAAGTCCAGACTTTATCTTCTCAGCATCTGCAGACGACGAATTAGCAACTTCTTCAACCCGAATTCTATTGCGCGGAATATAACAACCCCAACCAACAATGCCAGCCACTATTAACCCTCCTAAAAGTTAAAGCTTTAGTTCTATTTATACAAAAAAATTCGCCTTAATATAATACCGTTTAGCCTTTTTTGCAATTATTCATAATGCCCTTTTAAAGATCTCTCGCTCACTTGCATCCAGATCACTTAAAATTCTCCCTCTTTTTTTCCCAATAGTTTCAAAACCAGTATAAATTTTATCTGAATAGTTATGATCCAGAATATCGATAGAAGCAAGCCTACTCCCCTGAACAATAAGATTTTTTAGGCCAACATCATTGCCCCCCAGGTAACCCAAATCTATAAGATTGTGCTCTATTATTTCTCTCGTCGGCCAAATTCCGTTTAGCATTTTAAATGTAAGCAAATTAATTCCCGGAAACCATTGTGTAACCTCTCTTTCCGGATACGAATTATAACCAAGCTTTAAAAGTTTTTTTTCATTTTCATCACTTTTAATTCTGTAGGCACCCGAAACCTTGTTGGGCCTAGTCCAATAGGCGCGAAGAATTCCTTCTTTTTTTGTTTCAACCAAATATATAGTTGTAAATTCCCCGTCCAACATTGGATGAAAAACATGACCAATAACAGAGCCAATTGCACTCAAATACTCATTAACTTCTTCATAGTCACATCCCTTTGTTTTTTTAATACGAGAAACCCCCGCCGACGGAACCTCAATAATCAACTTATCACCAAGACGCAATACTTGCTCAAGAGCAGGCTTCCATAGTTCTTCAAATGAATTAACAAACAGGAGACAAAAAACAACATCAAAATGCTCACAATCTGCTACCCCAGAAACATCTTGCACTGATAACTTTTTGTTTAAAAATATAATATTTTCAAGCTCAGAATTAAGCTTACATAAATCTAACAACTCTTCATTCTGTTCAACCATTGCAAATACTGAATCAGAATATTTTTGCGCCAATCGAAATGAAAAATATCCCTGTGCAGCACCAAGATCTAATACAGTAACCGGACGATTATAACTCTTTATAACATCATCAAGCATCTCATATCGCTGCCCAGACAAGCAATATCCACAAGAAGAAGACATATTGTTGATAACAATGTCATTAATAAAAGTTTGCTTGGCACTCAAATATGCCTTTGACAATCCAAATTGAGAATCCTTGCTGTGCGGATTTAACTGTAAAGCCTGCTGAAAATATTCGATAGATTTCTTAAAGTTTTTTTGCCAGCTATGTAAACAACCAAGCTGATATAAAGCTTCATAGCTATGCCTATTAATTTCAAGGGCCATTTCGTATGTGCTAATAGCTTCTTGAGTTTGACCAAAGTCTCTAAACGTTTTTGCAAGTTCAAAAATTGCTCTAAATCTTTGCAACTGAAAATTTGTATCTAAGCCCTGCGCCTCCAATGCCTTTTGTAAATAAGCAATAGCACCAGAACTGTTTCCCTGCAAACGCAAAATAATTCCAATTTCTACGTAAGCATCCAAATAATTGTGATTTATGGTCAAAGCTTTTTTGAGATTATCCAAGGCCTTACCAAACTTTTTCTGTTTTTTAAGCTCACAACCAAGTTCAAACAAGGCATATTCATCAGAAGGATTAAGTTTTAAGGCCTGCTCAAAAAAATGAATCGATTCATGAGCATTATTCATGACTGAATAAGTATGGCCAATATTAAACAATACAGCCGCCAGATCATTTGATGTACACCAATCCTGTCTTTTGTTATCAAGCGCAAGCCTATAATTTTTTATAGCAGCGTCAAAATTGTTTTTAACATACTGAATATTTCCAACATATGCATGGCTTAAAAATTTATTTACACAAGAGTGCAACTCTTTTTCATAAGCATCATCAAGCAGATACATTTTTTCTGGCGAGCTAGGTTTTTTCATCAGATGAATATACGGAGAACCAGCAAAAACATACCTTGAACAAACAAGAAAAAGGAATAAACAAAAAAAGCGTCTCATTTAAACACCTAACGATAACGACTATCTGAAAAAACATTTTCAGGAGAAGCTTTTAAAACTCGCAAAATTTCTCCAGTTTCAGCATCGCCAACCAACTCAGAACAAACACGAGCATCATCTTGATCAATCGGAAGCAAAGCATGACCCTGAACAATAAGATTATAAATTTTCAGATCTCGCAACCAAGAACCCTTGAGTTGGCATAAATTATTTTCTATCATTTTTAGAGTAGGATAAACTCCGTTTAGAGCCTTAAACGTCATAAGATTTATTCCTGGCATCCACGCTGAAACAACAGGCTCATATTCAGGCTCTGGAAATGAACGAATCAAGTATTTTTCATTCTCCGTACTATAAATTTTGTGAGAAGTTTTATCTTTCAATCGCCCCCAATGAACATTTTTTATAGCATCTTTTTTACGCTCAATAAGATAAGTATTGGAAAGCATTCCAGGAGCTGTGTGCCGAAACTCTTTTAAAGCAATTGTCCCCTTGGAAAATAAATAATCATTTAAATTTTTCAAGTCTTTGGTGCCTGTTGCACGCACATCTCCAACAGGAGGAACTTCGATCAAAATTTTATCTCCAAGCTCCAAAATTGCATCGACAGCCTTTTTCCAATTATCTCCAAACCAATGAACAACAGACATTGCTAATACAATATCAAAATGCTCACACTCTCCAAGGCGACGCAACTCTTCGATACTTATTGTTTTGTTCAGAAACACAATATTGCTCAGATTGTTAAGAACACATAAATCAAACAAATGCCTGCTTGCTTCAATCATAACAAAAACAGAATCCTTGAATTTTCTTGCAAGTCTAAAAGATAAGTAGCCCTCTGCAGCACCAATGTCCAAAACTGTAACAGGCCGATTGTAACCATCAACAATATCTTTTATAAATTCATACCGACCTTCACAAGAGCGATCGCCGTTTTTCCCTGTAACATTGTTTATAACAACATCTTGATAAATTCCCTTATCTTGACACATATACGCCTTTGACATCCCAAATTCAGCATCTACATTGCCAGGATCAAGGTCCAAAACTTTTCTATAAAATGCTATTGCCCAAACATAATCCTTTTTTTCTGCGAACAAAAATCCTAAATGATACAAAGCAGAAATATTGTTAAAATCTCGCTTTAAAACTTTTTCATAAGACTCAATAGCCTTATCAACCTTTCTTTGCATTCTATGCGTATGGCCCAACTCCAAGTAAATAGGCACAGGGTTTTTGGATAGCTTAGCAGCAATTGAAAGACTCTCTACCGATTCTTCATACCTATCCAAGCCTCTCAAAACAACCGCTTTGCCAAACAAGGCATCTACATTTTCTGGTTTGATCTCCAAAGATAACTCAAAAAACTCTAAAGCCTTTCTGTAATCGTTTTTACATTTGTACTGCTGCGCCAAAAGCAATAGAATATTAAAGTCTTCGGCACCACGACCAACAGAACGGGATAAATACTTAATCGCTAGATCAGAACGACCCTTTTCAGAATAAGCCAGACCAACCTCAAACAAAAGTTTTTGTTCTGCCTTTTGCCCAAGACCACCAAGCGAAATTTTATCATGCAAACCATCCAAAATCATATCATTGCAACTTTGTACAAACGCGCTTCCGAATAAGACCCCCTGGCTCACAAGACTGCTAATCACACACAAAGATAAAAATACAATATTTTTTTTCATTATATTACCCTCTAAAAAAATTATTGTTTCGCGCTTTTTAATTTTTCAACTGTTATCTCATTTTGGCTCATATTGAGCAATTCAATATTTCTATCTATACACTCTTTTGAAACAGGCATCTTTAAAAAACGTGGATCATCTTGATCAATAAGAGCAAGATTATTACCCTGAACAATAAGATTGTATAATTTAAAATCCTTTGCTAAAACATCTTGGAAGGAAAGCATTTGTTTTTCAATCATATCCTGTGTTGGGTAAACACCATTAAGCATCTTAAACGTAACCAAATTTATACCTGGAAGCCACTGAACTCGATACCTATTTGGGAAATCATTCAAATCTGGTTTTAATAAACTTTTTGTGTCAAAGCTACTTTCTATTTTGTAGAAATCTTTTTTCTCGCGATGATCATCCCAAAGCCAATGTACTTTTTTTATATCTTCCTTTTTTTGCTCAATTAAATAAGTATTCGAAAGCAATTTTAGATGAGATGTTGTATGACGCTGTCCTTTAGCTATAACCTTGCCCTTCTTATCCAAATAATCATTCAAGTCCTTGTGGTATTTAGCACCAATAGCACCAGAATCACCAGCAGGAGGAACATCAATTATAATGTTATCCCCTAATGCCAACACCGCATCAACCGCCTCTTTCCACAGCGGCCCAAACCAGTGCACAACAGACAACGCAAGAACAACATCAAAATGCTCGCACTCACCAAGGCGCAACAAATCACTTACATTCGCAGCCTTTTGTAAAAAGATAACGTTTTCTATTTCGTGATTTAACTTACACAAATCACACAAAATCCTTTTTGGTTCAAGCATAACAAAGACAGAGTCTTTAAAGTTTCGGGCCAATCTAAAAGAAAAATATCCCTCCGATGCACCAAAATCTAAAACTGTAATTGGACGATTATATTTAGCAACGAAATCCTTTATAAATTCATAACGATCATCGCTATAGCGCTCACCATGCCTGACAGAAGCATTATTTATTACAACGTCTTGATATGCGCCTAACTCAAGGTATGCCTTTGACATTCCAAACTCTGCATCAACATGCCCAGGCTCAAGCTCCAACACTTTTGAATAACAAAAAACGCCCTTTTCCATTTTTCTTTCTGAACAATATATCCAACCTAAATGGTACCATGCCTTGGTAGAACACTTATCAATATCAAGAATCTTTTTATACGCTTCCTTGGCCTTATCATACTTCTGAAATAGTCTTGATGTATCGGCTAACTTGAACAAAATATTCGTATCTTCTTTTTTTATTTCACACGCCTTTAGCAAATAAGATATAGCTTTGTCAGGCTTATCTTGCCAAGTAAATATTTGCCCAACCTCGACCAGCACTTGCACATAATTAGGCTTTATCTGAAGGGCCTTCTCATAAAAAGATAAAGCTTTGCTTAAATCATTTTTTATTTGAAACTGCTTTCCAAGAAAAAAGCAACATTCCTCATCTGACGGCTTTTTTTGTAACGCCATTTCGAAAAATTTAATCGCCTCATCACGATCTCCCAATTTCGATGATACATAGCCGATATTAAAGTACAAGGATCCAAGATCAGAATCCACAACATTGGACAAGTCAACATCAAGAACATTAAAATATTTTTTTAATGCGTCTCTATGGCACCCACGAATATAATCAAGGTTCGCACTGTAAACCCTTGAGCTAAAATCGTTTTTTTCCATTATTGCACTTAAATATTTATCTGCCATTTTACTGTGATCATTATTTTTTTGTGTAATGCGTAACAAATCGGCACTACGCATAGTACTAACGAATGTAAAAAACATAACAAACAAAACCAAATTGAATAACGCTTTTTTCATTCTTCTCCCTTAGCAATTTTTAACAAAAATATATACTGTTTATATGGCTACTAAAATTTATTCTTTAACATCTTCTTATTAACGAAAATGAGATCGTCCTTATCGGATTATCCGGGGAACCGGAATTCTGTAAACAATACCAGAAAAAAAATCAATTCAAGATCATTTTGGCACATTTGAACCATAGTTGGAGCAAAGAATCCATAAAAGACAAATGCCCACACTTATTCTGATAATCGATTCGATATAATTTTTTTAAAAACATTAAGCAGTTTACAAAAAACCTAATGGGAAGCAGACACCAAGCTTTCTTCCGTTATGTTTTCTGGCTTATCATTCAAAATTCTAATATTTTTATCTATTTCAATTGAACTAATCGGCCGTTTAATATGTCTACCTTCATCCTGATCTATAATTTTTAATTGATTTCCCTGAACAATAAAATTGTATAAGGTGAAGTCCGAAGCCAAACATCCATCAAACAGCCTCAATTGATCTTCTAACATCTTGTTTGTTGGATATTTTCCATTTAACATCTTGAACGTTAAAAGATTAATACCAGGAATCCATTTTATTTTTTGTTTTTTTGCAAAATTACCAAAACACGGCTTAAAAAGATTTTTTTTATCAAAGTTACTTTCTATATTGTAAAAGCTTTTACTTTTTCCTTCCCAAAGCCAATGAACCTTAGAGATCTCCTTTTTTTCACCTTCTATAAGATACAAATTAGAAATACATTTTAAATGAGACGTTGTATGTCTTTTACTCTTTCCAATTACCTTGCCAATTTTCGACAAATAATCATTTAAATTTTTCAAATCTTTGGTGCCTGTTGCACACACATCTCCAACAGGAGGAACATCAATTATGATATTATCACCAAGCTTTAATATTGCCTCTATACACTCCCTCCATTTAGCCCCAAACCAATGAACCACAGACAAAGCCAAAACAACATCAAAATGCTCACATTTTTCCAACAACTCAAAATCTTTTAGATTTAAAGTCTTTTTTAAAAAAATCACATTTTCAATATCACTATTCAACTTGCACAATGGGCTCAAAGTTCCCTTTGGCTCAGCCATTACAAATACAGAATCTTTAAAGTTTTGCGCTAATCTAAACGAAAAATACCCCTCAGAAGCACCTATATCCAAAAGCGTAATTGGACGATTATATTTTCCAATAAAGTCTTTGATAAATTCATAACGACTTTCGCTATGTCGCTCACCATGGCTTACTGATACATTTTTTATAACAACGTCCTGATAAGTTCCTTTATCAAATTCCAAAAATGCTTTTGACAATCCAAATGCAGCGTCTACATTTTCTGGATCTAACTTTATAACTTTTGAAAAACACAAAATCGCTCTATTATAATCTTTTTCATTAATATAGATACAGCCAAGGGAATACCACGCCCTTACACAATTTGAATCCAAACTAACAACATCTTTATAAGCTTTTTTTGCATCATTGCGCCTACCAAAAACCATAAGCGAATTTGCCAAAACAATAGAAACATTAACATTTTTTTTATCTATTTCCCTGGCTAGCTCTAAAGTAGATATTGCGTCATCTTCTTTGTCTGCCCAAACAAACATTTCAGCCATTTCTATAAGAGCTTCAACATTTTTTTTATTTATTTCTATGCTTTTTTGATAACTTTCAATAGCTTTTTCAAAATTATTTTTTAATTTGTATTGCTTTGCAATAAGATTATGAACTTCATAATCAGAATCATCTTTTCCTAAGGAAAGCTTAAGATAATAAATTGCATTATCTTTATCTCCAAGAATCGAATAAATAAACCCAATATTGTAATAAAGCGTTGAAAAATCAGAGTCACCAACACCAGACAGGTCACCACTTAAAATCTTTAAATAACCTTCGATAGCTTTCTCATTTTTTCCGCGACAAAAATCTAAACTTGAAGAAAAAAAGGCTCTATCAAACCCAGTCTTTCCACTACCGTTCAAATTAATATAATCCTTAAGCTGAGACCTCGTACAACCTTTTTTCGTAAGCCTTAAAGCATTCCCAGAAACAAAACTTGAAAAAACTAATAAAGCTGATAATAAAAGCCTTTTTTCCATTCCTAACCCTTGCTCCTACTTAAAATAAATATATATATATATATACTGTTTATATGATTACTAAAATTTATTCTTTTATTCAGAAACATCTTCTTGTTAACGAAAATGATACTGTCCTTATCGGATTATCCGGAGGACCGGATTCTGTTTTTCTAACACATATTCTCAAACAATACCAGGAAAAAGTTCAATTCAAGATCATTTTGGCACATTTAAACCATGGCTGGAGAGAAGAGTCTATAAAAGACGAACAATTTTGCGTCAATTTAGCAAAAAGCTTGGATTTGCCCATCGAGGTAGCAAAAATTTCTGAGCTTTCCGTCAGCATAAAATTTAATGGCTCACAGGAAGAAGTTGGACGCTTGTACAGACGGTATTTTTTTGACCAGGTAAAAAAAAGATACAATGCAACCGCCATTGCACTTGCTCATACTTATGATGACCAGCAAGAAAACTTTTTCATACGATTGCTGAGAGGAGCAAGCCTTACAGGACTTACTGGAATCCAACAAAAAAAAGACCGTTACATTCGCCCCCTTCTTGAGACCAAAAAGATTTATATTTTAGAATTTCTAAAATATAAAAGCATCCAATACTGTGTAGACAAGAGCAATTTCTCAGAAGATTTTTTGCGTAACAGAATTAGAAAAAATGTTATCCCAGCGATTCAAAAATCTGATGATAGGTTCGATATAAACTTTTTAAAAACATTAAGCAATTTACAAAAAGCCGAATCTTTTCTTGAAAATCTGGCCAAAGAAACTTTAGAACAAATAACGGTAAAAACTGATGGAAAAGAATCTATCTACACAAAAGATTTATCAAAACAACCAGAGGTTATGCAGCATCGAATCGTTGTACTGTGGCTATGTAAAAATGAAGTACGCTTTGTGGCAAGTACAAGTTTAATTAAAGAAATTTTGAGATTCTTACTATCTGCCCGTGGAGGCTCGCATTTGCTATACAACACATGGACAATTGAAAAGAAACACGGGTTGGCAAACATTAAAACGAAAGATCAATAATGACAAAAAATATAACAAAGCTTCTCATATTATTGCTTGCTACTATTTCTGCTACTGGAACTGTTTCTGCAAAATCAAAATGGAAAAAGAAATCCAAAGCAACAGTTAGAAAAACCACAACACAAGATACATTGGCAACAACCAAAGAAGAGTTGCTCGACTATCTTTCTACCAAATATGAAATAAAAACAAAACAAAGAAAAAATAAAAAACCCCTGGGCCTTTTACAAGCAAAATACGACAAGCTAGAAGCACTCGGAGAAAAAACAAAAAAGTTTGATCATTTCATGAAATCAAAAAACGATCAAGATGAAAAAAAGTTACGCCTTTTAATGCTGGAAAACTATAATCGAGGGTTTACCAAAGCATTCTTTGGCGTTCCAGACAAACCTTATACGGAATTTTATAATGGCATCATAGGTCTCATTAAAGGAATGGTCATAAACATAAAATTGGTAGACAGCTACATTGAAACTTTAGAAAAAAATATTAAGTTGCTGTCGAAAAAAGAAAATACTGAATACACTCAAGTAAAAACCACATATATAGAAACCCGTAACGTTTTTCTAAAACAACTAAGAGAAATATCAGAACTAGCTGAATTTTTCATTAAAAACTTCAAATACAAGATAATAGAAGAAAGATTTATTTATTCCACAAATCAAACCGTAATTATAAACAAATAAAAATTAGCAGGGCCTACGCAATGTGGGCCCATTTCTTTTCACCATTTTCTAAGACACTTTTTAAACTAAACAAAAAACAGTATCCTGTGGACATGTAAAATTTTATGTCCAGGATGGTGATGAGAGTAAGAACAAAAAGAAAACCATTATTTTTTGCTCTTTTAATAGCTTTAGCGATTAATGTTTCATCTATCGCATGGCTGTTTTTAACCGATCACCCATTTAAAATTGTTCCGCTCAAAAAACCCTCTCCCAAAACCACTGTATCAAGGGCTACCTGGTTTGGTTCACCACAAAAAATCAAAGCGTTAGCTCCAAAGCCAATTCCACAAAAAGCAACTCCTCCTGTAGCACAGCAAAAAACACAAGAACAAAAAAAATACATACCCAAAGCAGAGCAAAAAAAAGAAACACCAGTAACAGAAAACCCAAAGTTAAAGAAAAATAAAGAAAAAGTTAAAACAAAAAAATTAGAAAAAACAGTCAAAAAAGCCGAAAAGAAAAGAAAAGTTGAAAAGAAAAAAGAGACAACGCTTTACAAAAAAGGCAAAATCCCCTTAAACATCTCCGAAGTTTTAGACAAGATTGAATTTACAAGTCCCATTTTAACAGATTCAAGATCGGAAGAACCACCGGCACCCAAGCAAAAACCTTTAACCTTTGCGGACCTTTTAAAAGGTTTTATTGAAAAGAAAACTACACAGAATAATAAAAGCACAAGGCACAATCCTTTGGCACAAAAACATCCTATGCAAGAGGCAATAAGTTATTTTGTGGACAAAAAAACAACATATATCAGAAGAATAATCATAAAAGCAAATTCAATTCTGAATCAGGTCATGCGCAAACATCCTGAATTAATAGCAAAAATAAATCCTATTAAATATCACGAATTCACGGTAAAAATAACGTTTAATAAAAACGCTGTAATAACGGGTTTACAAATTGCACCGTTACTACCTGAACGAGAACTTAATGAAGTTGTACAAGAGGCTATAGATGCCATGAACCATAGCGAAATTATTTCCGACTTACAAAAAACAAATCTAACAGAAATATCTATTCCATTGGTATTCACAAGTAAAAATTGAAACTGGACAGATTCAACAATCTTCCTATAAAATAACCCAGTCAATATGCAAACAAATTAAGGAAGTGTATGGAAAAAATTGTCATAATAGGCGCAGGCCTTACCGGACTGTCAGCAGCATACCACCTCGAAAAACAGGGTTTCTACAATTACAAAATATTTGAAAAAGAATCAGAACCAGGAGGGCTTTGCAGGTCAATACACCAAGATGGATTCACATTTGATTACACTGGGCATCTTTTGCACATTGGTGATCAATATTTTAGAAGCCTAATTCAATCTGTTGTAGGCACAAAAAATTTTAATCTTATCAAACGCAAATCATTTATTTTTTCGCATGATACTTATACACACTACCCTTTCCAGGTTAATCTTCGCGGCCTACCTACCAACATTATTTCCGATTGCATTGAAGGCTTTATTAACAAAAAAAACTACAAGCACCCCCTTTCAAAAACAATATTTTACTACTGGGCTCTTAAACACTTTGGCCGCGGTATGGCAAAACACTTTTTCTTTCCATATCAGAAAAAAATATTTTGTTATGACTTAAAAAAACTATCCACCTCTTGGATGGGAAGATTTGTTCCAAAAACATCTCTTGACCAAATCATAGAAGGAATCACACAAGATCCAGAAGAAAAAAATATCGGATATAACTCTCAGTTTTATTATCCAAAAAAAGACGGCATAAACTACTGGGTACAAAAATTTGCAGAAACACTTAAAAACCCAATTCATATCAGTCACCATGTAAAATATGTCGACCTTAAAAACAAAGCTGTTATTTTTTCAAACGGAACAACGGAAAATTTTACAAAACTTATTACTACCATGCCATTAAACATACTACTACGCTCACTAAAGGAGCCTTCAAACTCATTTTTAAAAAGCAAACATCACAAGCTTTTGTGTAACTCAGTGTTAAACTTTAACCTTGGAATAGATCGGCCAAATATATCTGACATGCACTGGGCATATTTTCCAGAAAAAAAATACCCTTTTTACCGCATGGGCTTCTATCATAATTTTTCAAACTCTTTAGTACCAAAAAATCACAGTTCCCTATATGGTGAAATTTCTTACCGAAGCGCCTCAGCACAAAAAAAGGAAAACTTGATACTTAATGGGAAAAATGCTGCCAAAAACATTCTCAATTTTTCTGATAAAAATATTGCGACAGAGAAAATATTGGATATAAAACCAGCATACGTAATTTATGATCGATGGCGTGACAAAAATTTGAGCAAAATACACAGGCGACTTAATGAAGATTCCGTTCATTCTATTGGTAGATACGGCGAATGGAAATACTCAAGCATGCAAGAAGCTATTTTGGATGGTAAACAAACAGTTGAAAAAATTTTACCTAGGAAAAATTGAAAATGATCGCTTCAGAATTTTATAAAAATATTATCGTGTTGGTGACTGGGGGTGCAGGATTTATCGGATCACATATCGTAGAAGACCTTGTAGATCTTGGAGCCAAAGTTAGAGTCATTGACAACCTATCTTCTGGATTCTCTCAAAACCTTGAACACATAAAAAACAAAATCGAATTTATAGTTGGAGATATAACAGACGCCAAAACAGTTTTACAAGTTACAAAAGATTGCAAAGTCATATTCCACTTAGCAGCCTTTGTTTCAGCTCCAGACTCTGTTAACAAACCACACGAATGCTACAGCACAAACATAGAAGGTACAAAAAATTTATTGGCCGCGGCAGCAAAAAATAACGTTGAGCGATTTGTTTTTTCATCTTCGTCGGCAGTATACGGAACAAAAGATCAACCATGTACAGAAAGCATGCCCTGCCAACCAGAAAGCCCTTATGGATTTTCAAAATTTATGGGAGAGCTATGGTGTAAAGAATACTCCCAAACATTTGGTTTAAAAACAGTTTGTTTAAGATATTTTAACGTCCACGGATCTAGACAAAATCCAGAAGGTGGCTACGCTGCCGTTGTAGCAAAATTCAAAAGCTTGATGGCACAAAATAAACCTGTCACCATTTTTGGCGATGGAAAACAAACACGCGACTACATACCGGTTGAAAGTGTTGCTAACGCAAATGTAACCCTTGCAATGATGCCCAAACATTTGATGGCAGGAGACACCTATAATATCGGAACTGGTAAATCTATTGACTTGATTGAACTTGTTGGGCTTTTGAAAAAAGATTTTCCGAAATACACCGCGCAAATTAATTTTGAACCAGCACGGCAAGGAGATATTAAAAATTCGTCTGCCGACATTTCAAAATACAACGGAGCACTCGAATTGCTTAATAAATAAGAACAATATAACAATGCCCGCTCGAATCCATTCGATGCGTCCTACGGACTTACTCAGGACGAACGGAATTCATACGCTTATAAACTACGTGTAGACACTGGAAATACAAAGATAAAAATCAAAATTGGGATGTAAACGAACACAAAATAAAATTAATTTGCACCGCTTGAAAACACCCACTCGACTCGGTTTTCAACCTCGCTCAGGGCAAACGGCCATGATAATTTATTTTAGTAAAAAGTTAGTCCCCCGTTCATACTAAGCGAAATGAGCAACGCAAATTAGGGCATCTATCCCAAAAAAGTCTTTTATGCTATACTTTTTTTATAAAAAATCAGTTATATAAAATAAAAAGAAATTAGAAAAGCCATGAGTAAAAAAGATTATTATGAAACTCTAGGGGTAACAAAAAGTGCCTCTCAAACAGAAATAAAAGCAGCCTACCGAAAATTGGCTCTTAAACATCATCCAGACAGAAATCCAAACAATAAAGAATCAGAATCCAAATTCAAAGAAGCCGCATCGGCATACGAAGTTCTATCCAGTCCAGAAAAAAGAAAACAATACGATCAATTTGGTCACGAAGGTTTCCCCAATATGGGTGGCGGTGGAAACTCATGGGGCCAAGACGGCATGAGTATGGATGACATTTTTTCAAATTTTTCTGACATTTTTGAAGGATTCTTTGGAGATTCATTCGGCGGAAAAAGACAACATAAAAGCGTAGGACCAACACCCGCAAGAGGGCACGATTTAGCTAAAGAAGTTAAAGTAACACTTAAAGAATCATTCTTAGGTGTAAAAAAAGATGTTGATTTTTACCACTTTGTTCCATGCGAAAATTGTAATGGAAAAGGGGTAAAAGCCGGCACATCTGTTTCTAAGTGCTCAGCATGTCAAGGCCATGGTCAAATTCAATATCGCCAAGGTTTTTTCTCGTACAGCCAAACGTGTGGAAGCTGCACAGGCCAAGGTTACACAATTCCAAATCCGTGTCCAGGCTGCTCCGGACAATCCCGCATACAAAAATATGACAAGTTTAAAGTAACAATTCCTGCTGGTATTTTTGATGGCGCAGAATTGCGAATTACCGGAAAAGGTGACGCTGGCATTTATGGTGGATCAGCTGGCAATTTGTATCTGCGTGTTAACGTCGAAGAAGATAAAAAATTCAAACGTATCGACAATGATCTTGTCTGCACTGTTATGCTAACATACCCACAATTAGTTCTTGGCTGCCAAATAGAAATTGAAAATATCGATGAAACAAAAGAAACTGTTAAAATTCCAAAGGGCTGCCCTTCTGGAGAAAAAATTACAATTAAATCAAAAGGCTTTTCGTCACTAAAAGGTAGCAGCCGAGGAAACTTAATTATTAAGACAAAATGTCACATTCCTAAAAAACTACCAACCGAAACAAAACAACTTTTAAAAGATTATTCTGAAAAAATTGGAACCGACACAACGGATTCTGATTCCAGTATTACAGGATTTTTTAAAAAATTTTTAGGTTGACGGTCTAAGTCTGAAAATTGTTCTGGCTATTTCATTGTCTAGAAATTTTATCTGTCCATCTTTGTCAACAATAACAGCAGAGCACCCTACCGGTCCATCCAAAGACCCTTCCGGGTCTCTCGCTTCAACAACAGCACAAAATTCATTGTAAGGTTCCCAAACGGCCGTGCGTTCAATCCCGCTCAACCACAACCATGCTCCTCCACGCAAGCGTTTCTGCAACTCAATTCCAGCCGCCATCATAACTCGGCCACTTGTAAAAATTTGGTTTCCCTCACCCATAAAAGAGACATCAAACGATTCCAAATATCTTGCCCGAGCCTGGTCAAACAATCTTTTTAATTTAACAGAATATGAAGCAACCAAAATTGGAACAACGGCTACATCCCCACCCTCTTTTACTTCATCATCCTTTTCTTCTTCGCGATAGTCTTCGGCCCTAGAATCACAACACCAATTCCAACAGCACGCGGCACTCATATATCCACGACCTAAAAAGAAAACGATACTTATAAATAAAAATATTTTTTTCATTTTTAACCCCTCTAAACTGCAAATTTAAAAAGCGCATCCCCTTGTTCCGCCGACAAAATTTTTGCAGTAGACCTACCTACATAAACATATCCATATGAAGCTGTATCCGCACCATCCAGTTCTTCTACGCATCTTACACTAGCTACAACAACATTTCCTCCTGCAATCTCCTTTGTTACATCAATTTCATCTGTAAGCAAGGCCCATTGTCCACCTTTTTGCCGCTCAACCCGCATAGCAGCTTGAACCATTTCCCTCGCTAAATCAGTGCGGTCTTTTTTTCTATTTTGAAAATATTTTACTCTTGCTTTTTCAAGCTCCTTCTCCAAAGAAAGGTCTCTTGCTTGAGGCATTTCAACTTCTTCTTGCCTAGAATCACTTGAAAAGCCCAAAAGCTTTTTTAAGCAATCACACCCCAAACTACTTGTAGTTATTCCGAGTAAGGATAAAAGTAATAAAATTTTGTTATTTTTTTTAATAAAACAATACATCTTCATTAAAACCATCAAAATCAATATTCTGACCCTTTAAAACAACGAGTAATAAACCCAACCTTGTCAGAATACGAAATTTGCACATCACATCCATCTCCAGCCACAATGCTCAATTGTCCACGACAACCATCTCCAGGAAACGAAACAAATATTGAAAACTTTTCTAAAACAGGAAGCGTCGTTAGCCTTACTCTCTTTATATTCATAGCAATAACAGATTCCGCAAATTTACAAATCTCGTGTGTATCCGAAGCTTTCATTTTTGCAAAATAGGCCCAGATAATATCCCAACACGCACGACAAAAATTTCTCTCCACATTGGCTTCAACAACACCGCCCTCGGAATAAAAACTCTCGCTAGAAAAAACTGTTCTTAAAAAATCTCCAATCCCCCTTGGACCATGACCTTCTAATATTTTGGCTGCCGTGCCAGCCCGCCAAACACTACCAACGGTCACAATACTTTGGGCAAGACTCTTTAACTCTATAACCTCTGCACTTGCGCAACACAAAATGGAAGGAAAAATTAATAATATTATCCACAACCATTTAACTCCCCAAACTTTATACATTTTAAACAAGTCCCCCTTTTTAAGTATCAGGCTCCAAACCAAAAGACCAAGGGCCTAACAGATCTTCATCACTACTACCCAAACTCTCTAAGTATTCCTCCCAAGGAAACTTTTCCCTTTCAGGTTTTGGCCTCCAAGTTTTAACAGTTTTCAACTTTACAGGCACAACTCTTTTAGCCTCTTCTTTTTTTCTCTTTGCAGAAGAATATGAATCTCCAGCTCGTTCTAAAAAACCTGTATATCCACCATTTTCCAGAAAAGCATCCACACTCGCAATTTGCATTCTTAAAGCTGTCATATTTCTTTGTAACTGCATGATTACCGCACGCCCAGCGTTTTGCAACCTTCTAGAACGCGCTGATTCATGCCTAGAAAGTACAGCACCACGGCTTCTGTATGCCCCAAATTGTGAAGAAGAAACAAGATAAGTTGAAAAAGAAAAAAGCAAAATCACTATTAAAAAATTTTTCACGATTCGCTCCCTTTAAAAAGGATTTTTCTTTATGATTGGTATAGCATATAGGAAAAAAATTGGAGATGGTATACTTTTTGAAAAAATTCTTAATAAAAAGCAGCCCCCAAAAAACAAGGGCTGCAAAGTTTAACTTTTTATATGTTTTTATATTTAGATTCTGGTTAGATCTTTCCTGGAAGAAGGACCAGTATCTGTGGCGCCTGTAACACCACCGGTATGAACACCACCAGAACCACCTTTAAAACGACGGAACGACATCAAAGCTTCAAAAGCTCTTGCAGCAAGACCTTTCCCCGGCACTAAAGCTCTTCCTGTTGGTACGTAAGCCTTGCCACCACGATCTGTTTTTATCTCAGCCCCTTTTCCTGCGCACGCACCCAAAAAACACGTTTCTTTATCACCCGCACTTGCCTGAAAAACATAGGCTAAGATAACAGCTGTTATCAAAATTCGTTTCACGTTTTATCCTTCGTAAAATATTTTTAATATAATAGCTTAATGAACACTTAAAAAGGCGACCGCATTTTACAAAGCGGTCGCCTTTTTACTTATTAAATTTTTATATTTTCCTAATCGCCAGTACCGCCACGAGACTCACCCAAAGCACCTCCTAGTCTGCTTCTGAATTCATCTAATACACCAAGACTTTCACCATGTTCGGCAACGGTTCTAGCAAGACCTTCGACAGTTTCTTTTGTTGCGAAAGGGACAAGATCACCTCTTTTTGCACACTCTGCAAGGTCACCGTGGACTACCCTATCTCTTTCTAGCTCCACAACTCTTTCTTGAAGTCTCGTAACCAATCCATGAGCTTTTACACCTAAATACGCAGCTCCGACTACTAACAGAGCCCCACCAGTTACCTGCGCAGCTCTTCTTCCTGAAATCCTCGGTAAGCGACGTTCAGCTGCACTTGCTTGTGCCACACATGCCAAAAAAATAGCGGCTATCAAAATTCGTTTCATGTATTACCTTTCGTGAAAACTTAGTAATGTTAAAAATGTTTAATACAATGGCTTAACTTTATAGCACATGAACACTTGGTTGTAAACAAAAAAAGCAACTACCACATAAAACAATAATCGCTTTTTTACTTATTAAATTCTTATATTTTCTATGCCTACCAATCCAAGCGCTCTTCGACGACTCTTATTGTTGCTAACCTTGTCTCACGTTCACGCGCAAGCTCTTCTTCGGTCTTGGCATCAGTATCTACAGCAACCTCTATAGAAGGCCCACCTAGTTCACGACTTAGTTTGCTAACAGCTTCTTTTTTTGCACAGGCAGCACATTTTACACACACCTTACACTTATGCCGTTTTCCGTCACTTGCGCTTGCTTGTGCCACACATGCCAAAAGAATAGCCACTATAAAAATTCTTCTCATTTGTTAACTTTCGCCAAAACCTTATAATTTAAAAAATGCTTAATACAACGGCTTAATTTTATAGCACATGAACATTTGGTTGTAAACAAAAAAGGCGACCGCCTTTTGCAAAGCGGTCGCCTTTTTTACTTATTATTTTCTTTAAAAAGAACTTTTATTATTCGGCGTATGCTCCTGAAGTAAGAGCAACATGCTCGCCTAGAGCGGTTTCCACAGCTACAATTCTTCCTGCGTGAGATCCCAAGGCATCACTATGTGCTCCAATAGCTCCACCATGTTCTTCAAGAGATGCTTCATGTCTGGAAAGAGTATCCCCCTGTCCGGAAATAACGCGACTCTGTGCGGAAAGAGTTTCTTCATGTCTCGCTGACGCTTTTCCCAATACTCTCAACGACGCACCTAAATCAGCTGAATCTGTTAACGCTGACAATCGTGCAGCCATTCTTCCACCAAGCCCCCAAGCCTTTTTACCACCAACATAAAGTAAGGCTAAGGCTCCGGCGCCACCAGCAACTTTGGCTTGTGTTCTATAATCAACACGTGTAAAACGATCTGTTGCATAACTTCCAGCACCAAGTGTTGCTACAACCGCCGCTCTTTTACCCCATTTTTTAGCGGCCGCTTTTTTTCCGCCAGCCATCATGTGAGCTCCGACAGACAACAACAATATTGCAAAAAGTAAACGTTTCATAAAAAAAACCCTTTCTGAGTTTGAAAAACCTATTAAACACAACTTCCTACCAACTTCAACCTAGTTTATAACATAGAAGATTTTTAAAGTAAACCCCACAAAATAACACCTAGCAATGTCTTGCTTTCCAACTTGTTTTAGCACTTTTTGCTATATAATATACCGAGGGAAAATTTCGATTTAAAAATCTTAAAAATCGTCCATCATCACTGCATGAAATTCGCCGTGTAAGAACGCCCTCTATTTCTGGTTGTTCTTGGTCGGCAACGGCATTTTCACCTTCGTAACAGCCTCCTTGTGACTTTTCTTCAAGCTTTTTGCTTAAACTTGGACGTTCTTCTTCTTCATGATGTTCCGAATTATTTGGGGGATTTTCAGAATCCTCTGGCCCACATGGCATATCATCTTCAACGAGAACCGACGGTCCACGATAAGAATCATAAGCTTTTTTTCCAGCTACAGTTAAACATGCCAGAACCGCAATCCCCGCAGCTACATTTTGCCCTTTACTCATCTCAGCCCTGGAGGCAAAGTGAACACTCATGGCAAGAAAAACCAGCATCAATAAACATTTTTTCATGTTTGTACTCCTTGTGTAATTGTACGATTAATAAAACAGTATGGTTTATAATATGATTGATATTTTTTACCACAGAAAAAATGATTTGCCAAGCAAGTTTGATGTTGAATTATCCGTTCTTACTTAGTGGAATAAGCGATAGCGAATGTGGCCAAATGTATACGAACATAAAGAAAAGATTTAAATTAATTTAATGGCGCCTCTGCAGCCCGAACACCATCGCCTGTATCTAACTCCATTTGCAATTCAGCTTCAAATTGTTTTTGTCTTGCTTGTGCTGCTTCTTTTTGCTTCGCTTCTCTATCCGCCTGTGCACGTTCTAATGCAAGATCTCGTTGGTCTTCTTGAACTCCACGTATAGTATTGGCCGTCATCATTCGCCTTAACTTAGAAGTAATGACCGAAACTTGTCTTGGAACTGCGGATTGTTCTTCTTTGTCAGCTGAATACATAAATACACAAAAGCTCAAACAAAAAAATAAACTAATAATTTTTTTCATAAAAACTCCATATTTAATTTTTCTTGAATCTACAATAGATTTTGATTACTTTCTTTTAGCCGCACTAACACTAGATCGCCAAGCAGAAAAAACTTTTTTTACCAACTCTTTATGATCAATAAAAATACTTCTCATTTCATCCATGCCCTGTTCACGGCTTTCCACCTCTTCTTGATACATACTCTTTGAATAGTTTGTTACTGTAGACCAATTGTCATCATCATCGCAAGGCACAGCCTCCCCGGGCAATTCAACAACAGAACAATTAGGCCTTAAAAGGCTCTCTACTGTTTCACAACCATCCGTGCCTCCTGTCGGTTCACCAAAGGCTCCAGCGTATACACGATTATCAGCCCCCCTCAACCAAAAAGTGAAAAACAATAAAAGACAAAACAAAGCTCTTTTCATAAAATCCTTAGAAATATTCAAAAAAATTATAATGTTATAGAGTAAAAAGTTTACAAAAAAAAGAGGAAAAAGACTATTAATTTAAGTCTTTTTCCTCAAAAAACAATTTTTACTTTTTATCTACTAATACTCCTTTGCTTTCCATCAACCCCACGGTTAAATTGAGCCATCAATGCATCAAGAGAATCAAAATCACCGGACCTTTTCGCACTCGATGGTCTTGGTTCCGGCTCTTCTCCGCCCTCATCTAAAGCGTCCAAAACTCTTGTGGGATCTCGGCGAAGCCTGGTTGCAACTCCGCGAGGAACAAACGAAACCCTTCTACCGCCACGCTCCACTTGCAGGAGACTTGTTGGGACATGCGGAACACCTTTTACAGCAAGTCTTCCCATTGCACAAAATAACGGTGGCACAGCTGGTGTTTCATCTGCGGTCTCAGCATGGGCTTCTGTAGCATAAGCTTCTCCCCCCGAAGGAGGCGCATCTTCATGACCCTTCGCCCCAAATATTTTCATAACCAAAGCTGATAAAAATAATTTGTGTGGTTCGCTCGGGCAGGCACCATAGGCACCGGCACGATGCCTTGACGCACCCTCTAAAATCCCAGTCGACAAAACTATAAACAAAAAAAGAGCTGCTATTTTTTTCATGAAATGGTTCCCTAAATTTTGAATTTTACAACTTACCTCTTACTTAAAGCACACGGATCATCTAAAACAATTCTAATTCCATCAAGTAGTCCAACGTCAGCTCTAGAAGAATCATCTTCCCCTTCTAAACCATCATAACGCTCATGCCGTGGAGAAAATACATCAAATTGATTGCGCGGATACGACAAACCTCTAAAACCCGGATGCTTAACGTCTGTCATATCAACACATCTATGAACAACCGGCCTTAAAAGAACAAATCTTGCCGCGCATGCAACAAGACCTTTTTGTGCTCCAGGATCTCCAGGAAAAGATTTTTGAGAAATCGACAACAAAACAATCGCAATCATAACAACCTTCTTCATTTTTTCTCCCCCCTATAAGGATTGTATTATTTTCAACTCTTAAGAAAATAATACAAATACACAAAGGTTAAAATCAATAACCTACTGTTATTTTTCTTTATTGCAATCCTCAGGGATATAATCCAAAAAATGCCGAAGTAGTAACCGTACAACCTTGTCCAAATCAAGCTAAACTTCAAGAGGACGTTTCATACCCCTTTCTCCATCTTTAAAAGCTCTCCTTGAAAGGTCTTGTCGGGAAAATCTTTCTACAAACGTCTCTGCATCTTCACTAGCAATTAATGGAAAAAATAGACAAGCGACAAATAAATAAAATCTACCAACAACCGCCCCTTTTTATTTTCACACACCTAACTTTCGCTTCTTTAAACTTTTTTGCGAAAATACTATTTTCCTTTTTTCTTTTATGCTCAATTGATTAAGAACATAATAAAAAAAATCACGGTCCGCACCTTTTACCACCGCCTGCTCATGAGCCTCCGACAAACATACCGGATAGCCTTGGCCCTTTTTGCTCTGATCAAAACAAACCGATGCTACAACATCAACCAAACTTTGATCGTTTGCAATCCATGCTGGAAATTCAACACGAGCAACCTCTTGCCCAACGTTCATGTAAAAAAAATGCGGAACTAAGTGTTCCGGATACTGTTTGGTAATTCGACTGTTGTTTTTAAAAACAATGGACCTCTGTCCCTCTTGCAAATAAAAACTTGCTATCGAGCTGTCGACCAAGTGATCAACTGAATTTGCCGAGTTATATTTACTGTGATCAAAAGCACATAACTCTAAACGAATCAAATTTACAAGCTCCTTGCTTTTTGGAAAGCTTATGTAGCTTGCTGTTATTATTTTTTTCTCATACACCCGCTCAAGAAGAGCGATATAGATTGACAAGAATCTTTGTTTTATTTCATGTCCATAATTTTCCAAATGCCAAAAAATTAATGAGCCATCAAAAAGCAAAATTGTCCCGGGATTTTTTGAAGCATAATCAATACCGACCTTGAATTCCAGTTCTTGCCTGCGGCAATCTACAATCTCAGATGAAAAACTTTCTGCAATATCAGAAACATCCTTCATTGAAAAAACATACGGAACAGTGATCATTTTTGCAGGAATATAATTTTTGGAATAATTAAGATGAACAATCCCTACATTAACCAAAAAACAAGATGCCCCATAATGCCTATCGGGATAAATTTGGGAACCATCAACGGCCACAACCTTGTATTCAGAACTTGGCTTAACATTATATTTTCTACCAAGCAATCCACCCCAATGTGGTACAAGCCACGGACTTTGAGACGCCTTAACCTTTTGATCAAAAGTACTCTCTTGAGAAATTTTGGTCCACACTTTTTCTGCACGCAAATATTCATCTGAAAAGTCTAAAAATAATTCATCCGTCGCTAAAGACAAGGCTTTTACAACCTTGGCACGGTCAAGCATTTTTATCTCGATATTTTTTTATTCCATCTTGAATTGCTCTCAACGACAAAACTGCGCATTTTATTCGCGCAGGACCAAGCTCCATTTTGATCAAATTTAAAACATCATGTTCTTCTAGTTTATCAATTTCCTTAATAGTCTTTCCCTTACAAAACTCAGTAAGTATCGATGCTGTTGCCATACTTATCACGCAACCGTCTCCACTAAATTTTATTTCTGTAATAACACCATTATTGACCTTCGCATCTATATTAACCTGATCACCACAGGTTGGATTGTGATGCAAACTAGAAATGTCTGGGGTTTTCAATAAACCTTTGTTTTTTGGATTTTTGTAGTGCTCCTGCATGTGATGCGCATATAGATTTTTAATGCTCATTTTGTGCTTCACTTTCTTTTAAAAATGAATTAACATGCCGACTAATTAGAGATTATAACACGAATATAAAAAAAATATTCCAATATACAATCACATTTTTCTATACTTGTTTAGGTCTAATCGGTCTTGACAATACACAAAGGGAGTTTGGCATGAAAATAAAAAATAATTATAAAAAAACTTTTGTTAAAATTTTTCTTATTTTTTTACTTATAGCCAGCACAAATTCACATACAGCCTCTGAAGGACTTAGGTTATTTTATACAGAATGCGACAGACTAACAGCTGAAATTGAAGCGACTCCAGGCCTAAGCCCTTCTCTGTTAAGTCGATCAGAGAAAATGCTCGCAACTGTTGCAAAAGAAATTAACTCTGTTGAATGGAGCCAAGAAATTTTTACAAGAGTCTCACAATTGGTTCAAGCAATAGGAAAAAAAACATTAGAAGGAGACGGGCTTTCACCAGAAGCTGACATAAAGCAAATCGCATTGGCATTTTCCATGTTCCCAGATTCTCACAAAGATGCAAGACACCCTGTAAACATTCTAGGATTATCAAATACTCTGCTTATGCTTTGTGGTCAATCAGCATCCAGAACAAGCGGTTTATTAACGGACGGGTCTCATAACATATTTTTGCCAAGTATTCTGCGAAGCTTGTTTACCATAACCGACTCATTGCACAGAACAATTACAACAAGGCAGCTAAGGGAGGTTGCACAGTTCAACCTAGCAGAACATGGAATTGCGGTCATTCCACCTAGCATGGCAGCAGAATTCGGGCAGCACCTTATTTGCGATTCATGGGTAGCAGCAGAAGCACTTCCCGCTAACTTGTTTGGCCCTCGGCCACCATCAGAAGTTGAACGGTTACTTTCCGAATATGGTGCAATTTCTGACGAGGTAGGAAGACACATAGAAATACTTAGACAAAAAGCCGAACAACTAGGACGACCACTGACGGCTGAAGATCTTCTTGGAGATGCCCCCGAGGAAAAAGAAGAAGAAGAGGAAGAAGAAGCACCAACGTTTCCAGCCGCGGAGGAAGAAGATCCAATGTTGTCCTCCAATAGCCCCCGTGCAATTTTTGCGCAAATAACAGGGCTGGTTACACGAGGCAAAAAACTGTTTATAGCAATTATAGCACTTGGAACCGCCACAGGAACAATGGGAGCCCTATTTAAACGCCAATCAAATGGAACAAGAGTCTTTGACGGCGGGCTTTCTGCTTTAATGGCAATTCCAGCAATATTTTCTGGAGTTAAAGTTGCCGGTGCAGCAGTTATAGCATTACTATCAGCATGGTACACCTCATGGAAAATAAAACGACTTTTACACGCTGACTGCAGAGCTGAAAGAAAGCTTGATCAAGACCGATTCAGATTGACATATGAACGTCATGGCGAACAAACATTATTAAAGCTTAAAGACATCAAGCGTGTACAAAAAGAGATACTACGCGAACAAAAAGCAGACAAAAAAGAAAGACAACGACTGAGGGAAGAATTGGCGGCATCAGTTGCAAGTGTAACAACCGTAGCACAAGGCACAAAGGCTGTTATGGACCAACAATTTAAAGCAATAATGGACAAACATCAAAGCGCAGAGGGAATTGTCCAAGAACTACAAGCACTTGTTTTACAATGCTCTGATATGGCATTGCACGTCAGGGATGGCGTCGGCGCATACCTAGAAGGACACGAAGCTCAACTTATGGATGCAGCTATAAGTCGCGGGGTACCACAGTTGGTTCGCGATGACGAATTGAGAAGATTAGAATATATAGTTGCACATCATGGCCGATTTGGAAAAGGCAAATATAAAGAACGGCAAAAAGTAACACAGGCAATAGCAGATGTTCCTAGTGAAGCTCTTGTTGTTATTGAAACATAAAATATATAATTAACTTCTCAATAAAAACACCTCGCAACTTTGCGAGGTGTTTTTATTGTGTTAAAAAGCCAATCTGATACAATCTAATAAATATTTTTAAATCAGAAACAGTACCACCGAGATGATACTTGAAAAACAGACTTTTTGCCCGAACATTGAATTTACACAGAAAAAGATTACAATTATGGTCTACTGTAAAATTAAGTATGGTTTTGTTATTAACATTTTTTATGGCACAGTGCGGCCTAAGCGAGAGATCAATGATAGAACATAAGAACGAAGCTCAAGAAGAAGACCCTCCCTCTTTATCTAAGTCTAAAACCACAAAACATATTATCTTTGACCTTGGCGGAGTAATGATACACTTTCCAAAAATTCGCCCTCTGTTTTATATTGGAATTGGAAATATTTTGTGGTACACACTCATAAAACGAAAAAATCCAACCAAAATTTTGTACCATCTACTAGATATCGCTTACAAAATGGTCGACGAAAAAGAAAAAACCGATATCGTATTTAAAGACCACGTAATGTTTAGAAACCACCCGCTAACAGCACTAACAAAAGAAGCCCTTTTGGGACACGTTACTTGTAACCAATTGCTAAAAGCAACAAAAGAGGCTTTGGTGAAAGCACAAGCTAAAAAGTTAATTGAACCACGAGAGCGAATGATCTTAGAAAAATTTGCAGATTTAATTATCGATCCAAAAACTGGCACACAGTATCTTGAAATATCAAGTTCATGCGTAAGCTTAATCCGTAAACTTAAAGAAGACAAAAACAACAAACTATATATTTTATCCAATTGGCCTGCAGACTCATTTGAGCTTTTAAGCCACTTACACAACGATGTTTTTAATCTATTTTACGGAATGGTAATCTCATCACATGTTCATCTGATAAAACCAGACAAAAAAATATACGAAAAACTATTAGTAAAATACAATCTTGACCCTAGGTGTTGTTATTTTGTTGACGACCAGCAGGAAAACTTGGATGCCGCCAAAGATGTTGGAATCCACGGAGTTCTATGGAAAAATGCAAGTGACGCAGAAATCAAACTAAAGAAACTTCACGTTATAGAAGATGTATGAAATCATTTCTTGTAATCTCTACAATCATTTTTGATCTTGCTGGAGTAATATTTAATTTCCAACCTTCCGATTTAACACTTGCCTTAAAACAAGATGTTCCTAGCAACCCTTTTTCCGTTTTTGACCAAGGACTTGCTACAGTAAAAAGATTAAAAGAAAAAAATTTCAAAGTTATTGCTTGCACAAATTTTGGCAAGGGGCCAATGGACCTTTTAAACAAATATCACAAAGACGTAATGGATTTATTTGAAGATGTAATTACACCATCTGAATCTAAACACAGTAAACCTGACGCTAGAATGTATTCATACATTTTGAAAAAGCATAACGTTGTAGCAGAAGAATGTTTATTTATAGATGACTGCCAAAGTAATGCAATAGGCGCAAACGATGTTGGCCTTAATGCAATACATCTAAAAAACTGGGAACAAGCTATAAAAGAACTTAAAGAATTAGGCCTTTAAAGCACTTTCACTTAAAGATTTGGCAAACGCCTCAATTCTCTTGCCAAGAACAAACCTGGAAAATGAATCAAAATGTTTATCTTTACTCCAACGCTCAAGCACACCGCAAGCTGATTTTGTCAGTTCCGGCATTTTTTTTACAACCAACGCATCTGCAGCAATTTCTTGTCTTACAAATAACCATGAAATAACCGGAGAATAAAACCAATTAGTGACAGGCTTTGAAGCATATTTGGCCACAAGACCAAATTTAATCAACCCTGCACACCAATTAACAACTGGACCAATAAACTTCCACGAGAAAGAAAGCCCTGGTATTAAAGAGTTAACCTGTGTAGCAACAGCAATGTTAAGCCCCTTAGCCAAAGTTTGAACAAGATATGTCTTTTTATAATCACCATTCATGACATGGGCAACTGCATTTGCAAGAAGAAACAACCGATCATTTTCTTTTAATGCATATAGTGTTTGCTCATTGACATAAACAAAATTGCACGTTGCAAAAGCACCAAACGCCCTGCTTTTGGATTTCATTTGCCTAAGCTGCAGGCTGTGAGAACAACCCATTTTGTAAACAACAAAATCAAACATTTTCTGAGTTTGTTCTGAAACAGAATCTTCGCCAAAGGTCTGTTCATCAAAAGGATCCATAATTGGAACATTTCTTGGAACACCAAGAACATGCTTAACTGGAGCAATTTTTACAATTTCTCTTTCTACAGGAGACAAAAATGAACATGAAAAAAATATGAATAAAAAGGATAGAATAAGATTAGAAGATTTCATAAAACGACCTCCATCGCTTAAAGCAAAACCCCACATTTAAAAATCTAAATACGTATTTTTTAATATACTAAAAAAAACAAAATTGTCCATTTACTTAAGCATTTGCTCTATAGCAAACAAGAACAATTCAACTTCTTTTAGCGTGTTATAAACATGAAAACTTACACGAATTGACGCCTTTATTCCAAGTTCTTTATGAAGAGGCTGGGCACAGTGATGACCCGCACGAACACAAATATTTTTCGTATCCAAATATGCGGCAACATCATGTGCATGAACATCAAATACGTCTTCTACAACAAAGGAAACAAGGTGCCCAGAATTTTTAAGCTGTTCAACAGGACCCAAAATACGAATCTGCTCAAATTGCGACAAACCATCTATTGTTCGCGTACACAATGACGCCTCATGATTTTTTAAGCTTTCCCAACCAATATTATCTTTATAATAATCTATGGCAGCACCTAGCCCAACAACCTGCGCAATTGGTGGAGTCCCTGCCTCATATCTGTAGGGAGGTTGTTGAAATGTTGATTGATCATAAAAAACTTCACAAACCATTGAGCCCCCAAATTGGTATGGTGCAACCTCATCTTGAATGGATTTTTTTATGTACAAAATACCAACACCAGAAGGACCAAGCATTTTATGACTTGAAAAAACAAGAAAGTCACAATCCAAACTTTTAACATCTATTTTTTTGTGTGGTGAAGACTGTGCAGCATCGATTAAAACTTTTGCGCCAACACTTTTTGCTGCGCTAACAATTTTTTTCACAGGAGCATGAGTTCCCAAAACATTCGAAACATGCGCAAAGGAAACCAATTTTGTTTTTTTTGTTATAATTTGGTCAAGATTTGTAAGATCTAAATAACCATCTTTTGTAATTGGTATAAACTTTAAAATTACGCCTTTTTTGAGAGCAATTTGCTGCCAAGGAATAAGATTAGAATGGTGCTCAAGATGCGTTAGAACAATTTCATCACCCTTTTTCAAATGCTTTTGTGCCCATGCTGTCGCTACAAAATTGATTCCCTCGGTTGTTCCTTTGGTAAAAATAACTTCACATGCATCTGAAGCCCCAATAAAATTTTTTATCTTTCTTCGAACATCTTCATACACAATTGTTGATTTTTCACCCAAAGAATAAATCCCTCTGTGAACAGGAGCATACTCATAAGAATAAAAATCATGTAATTTTTGAATTACCGAATTAGGTTTTTGAGATGTTGCAGCACTGTCAAGATAAATAAGTTCATCCGAAATATTTTTCGAAAGAAAAGGAAAATCTTTGCGACACATTTTAATAACCCAAGCCATATTTTAAAGAGCTAAACACACTACAAAATTATTCTATCTCACAAAATTAAAATGGTAAAATTTTAGCAATTCAAAAATGAATATCTTAAATCATCAAATTAGGCCAACACATTTTCAATTTCCATATCTGTTGCCCCCAGTTTTTTTGCCATTTCAATTGCATATTTTTTTCTGGAATTTATTGAAGGATGCGTCAGCTGAACTGAACGCAATCTTTTAAGCCAAGAATACTGTCTACCAGAAAAAGAACCTTTTTCTAGCTGATTTCCATATTGACTAAAAAATGTAACTGCACCTAAAGCACTTTCTTTACTATCTACAATGGCCGCCTTGTCTGCTCTTTTTTCAGCAAATTTTGAACATAAAGAAAAAACTATAAACGGAATCATTAAAGCAAAAAAACTAGAATATAAAGATACTGTTGGAGCAACCAAATAATAACCGAACTGAAAAAAAAGACCAAGGAAAAGGCCTTTAAAAAAAATCCCAGGAAATTTTGCATCTTCGTATAAGCAGTGAGCAATTTCATGCCTGATTACAAAAGAATATTTACCAATTTCATTACAGGACAGCTTATCAAACTCTTTTTCCTCAAAAATATGAACATTGTTTCCCGAAGCAAAATATTTGAATTTTTCATTCTTACAACCCTTGAACATAATTTTTTTGGAAAAATTTTTTGGCTTAATATCGTTTAGACACTTGTTTGCGAGTTTTTTCATTGGCTCAGACATTACAACATTACGTTGTTTTTTTACAATTCGTCCTACAAGTAATAAATATGAAATAAAAATTAAAACAGTTGGAAGAAAAATACTGATGTATTCATCGGCTAAATGGAAAGAAACAGGAATTGATAGTAAATCAAATAAAATAAAAACAAGAGCGCAACACGCTATAAATAAAAAAATATAATTTAGAAGCAAAAAAGCAAAATTAAATATTTTTTTTAAGCTAAACATCACTCAACCTCCTTTAAACAAAAATCGTAATCTATTAAAAATATATTAATAATATTACAATTTGTCAAGATTTAAGCAATATCTAGACCTAAAAAACCATTAATTAAAAGTTTATTTGCCTCTTCAATATCAATGCCAAATAGTTGGCAATAGGCTATCTGTTCCTCATCTAGGTAACCGCTTGTACTTCCATGTGAACACTCAACATTATTGTTTAAAATTTCCAATGAAGGGGTTGAAATCACTTGAGAGTTTTTGGAAAGAATAATATTTTTGTTCGCCTGGGTTGCAACACTCTTATTCGCGTTTTTGTCGATATATATTTTTCCATTGTACTCAAGCCGAGCACCGCTGTTCACAACCGATTTGACCAACACCGTTGTTCTTGCATTGCAATCTAAATGACTTTGCTCTGTAAAAACAATAGCCTTTTTGTTCGGTTTTATGTCCATACCAATTTTTAAATCTATGCTTCCACCTTCTCCAACACACTTTAACAAATATTTATGCTCAACAACATTGTCTACTAAAACCCTTCCGCTAACAACAATAGAGGAATTCAAATCAGCAAAAAAGTTACGTGATAGCTCCTCGCTACGATCCAAGCCATTTTTAACTTTAATATTTAAAAAACTATTTTTTGATGCAAGATAAGTAACCTTGTTTACGCCAAAATTATCTGTTACTACACATTTTTGCTCTGCTATTAATAAAACCTTGTTGTTCCGTTTGCATAGCTTATCAACATTAATATCGTTACCATCTACAGCAAAAATAATCCAATCAAAAAACAAATCGGATAGAAAGCTTACAAAATATTTTTCCGCCTTTTTGGGGTATTTCGCACAAAAGTCATACTTGGAAAATAATAACACTTGCTGACGTTCCATTATCCTACAGATCCTTCCATTTCCAGATCAATAAGCCTGCTAATTTCAACCGCATATTCATCAGGAAGTTCGCAAATGAATGGTTCTAAAAATCCGTTAACAACAAGTGATCGCGCAGCTTGTTCATTAATCCCATTTAGCATAAGATACTCAAGCTTTTCCTCGTTTATTTTACTCACAAAAGCCTCATGCTCAACACACGCTTTTTGTTCTTTAACATCAATTTTTGGGTAAGTATCAGAACGAGAACATTCATCTAAGATTAGTGAATCACATTGCACTTTACTTCTGGCCCCAGTTGCCCCTTTTGCCACCGACACCAGACCTCTATAACTTACTCTTCCACCATCTTTGCAAATAGATTTAGAAATAACATGCGAACTTGTATCTGCCCCTAAGTGAATAATTTTTGCACCCGAATCTTGGTGTTGCCCTTCTTTAGCAACAGATATAGAAACTACCTCGCCCCTAGCACCCTGTTCTTTTAATACCATACATGGATATTTCATTGTAACTTTGCTACCAAAATTTCCATCAACCCATTGCATGGTTGCATTTTTATAAACAAAAGCTCGTTTTGTCACCAGATTATAAACGTTTGAAGTCCAATTTTGTATCGTGCTGTATTTAATGGATGAGTTTTCCATAGCAACAATTTCTACTACAGCACTGTGCAAAGAATGAGCCCTGTACACAGGAGCGCTGCACCCTTCAACATAATGGAACTTTGAACCTTTTTCTGCAATAATCAACGTCCGCTCAAACTGGCCAAACTGCTCCGCCTCAATCCTAAAGTAAGTTTGTAAAGGTTGGTCTATTTCTACCCCGCAAGGAACATATACAAAGCTTCCACCACTCCATACAGCACTGTTAAGAGCAGCAAGCTTATGTTCACTTTGCGAAACAACCGATGCAAAATATTTTTTCACAATTTGCGGATGTAACCTAACCCCATCATCCATGCTGCAAAAAATTACGCCCTTATCCGAATATTGCTTTTTTATATTTTTGTAAATTATCTCAGAATCAAACTGCGCACCAAGTCCGGCCAACATTTCTTTTTCTGCTTGAGGAACCCCAATGCGATCGAAAGTCTTTTTTATATTCTCAGGGACATCTTCCCATGTACGTTTTTTTTCATTTACTGGCTGCACGTAATAAAAAAGATCATCAAAATCAAGAGCACTAATATCTGGACCCCACGTTGGAACCTTCAACTTGTAAAACATTTCCAAAGAGAAAAGTCTAAAGTCTGTCATCCAACCTGGTTCATTTTTTCTATCGGAAATTTCGGATACAATTTGTTTGCTTAAGCCCTTTTGGCGAACTGAAAAAAAAGGCTTAGACTGCTCTCGCTGTTGCATATTCGTCAAATCCTTTTTGTTCTATTTCTAAAGCCAATTTCCGGTCTCCAGACCGTATTATTTTACCTTTACGAATAACATGAACAGAGTCAAAATCAATCGTATTTAAAAGACGGGTAGAATGTGAAATTATAATTACAGAGAAATCTGGATTTTTTTTTTTCATAATTAACAAAGACTTAGAAACTAATCCCAGAGAGTCAACATCGAGCCCAGAATCAATCTCATCTAAAATAACAATCTTTGGCTGCAACGAAAGCATCTGTAGTAACTCTATTTTTTTCTTTTCTCCACCAGAAAATCCATCATTCAAACTTTTGTCCAAAAATGATAAATCTATATTTAATGTCTTACACAACAAAGCAACATCCTCATGAAATTCAAACAGAGAAAAATCTGCTCCAGTGATAGCTTTCTTGGCCTCTTTTAAAAAAGAAAAAACAGAAACCCCTTCAATAATCGGCGGACTTTGAACACCCAAAAACAAACCCATTCTGGCACGCTCGAACATTTTCTTTTCGGTAATATCTTGGCCATCAAATAATATTTTTCCCGATGTAACAGAATATTTGGGATGCCCCATAATGGTGTAAGCTAAAGAGCTTTTCCCTGCACCATTTTGCCCCATTAAAAGATGTGTTGTACCAGGCCTCAGACGGAGAGAGCACTCATCCACAACGCACGTTGAATTAACCAAAGAAGACAATTTAGAAACTGATAACACATACATTATTAATATCTCTATAAAAAATTATTCGGAAAGGAAAGAAAGACATTCTGATGAACGTTCACGTATCGCACAAAAATCTGCTAGCTTCAACCAGTAAGAAATAAATTTTTTACCGCCAACATCCTTTAATCCTATAAGATAGGATCTTTTTTTATACTCATTAAGCATTTCATTGAACATATCTGAGTCATAGCGAAGCGGAAAAGAAAAAGACTTTTCCCTTAGTCCCATTTGGCCAATAACACGATCGGCTAAAAGTTTAGACAATTTAACTCCAGCCGTGAACTCAACACTACCATAGCTTACAGGCTTACATGTCGTAAGGCCTTTATCATCAGCAACAAGCTGTAAATTAACGACAATTAATGAAAACAACAGGAAAAGATACTTTTTTTCTAAAGTCATAATATTTACTCCAAAAATTAAAAGGGATTTAATGTTTAAAAAGTATAGCGAATAAAGCACTTAACATCAATTTGAACTTTGGAATAAACGACTGCGGTTAAAGCTTGCAAACTTACAAAATAACCCGCACAAATTCCTGCATAGAAATAATGCCATCTTTTACTTTTTGCAGACCATCTTCTTTTAGTGTTTTCATGCCATCTAATTCGGCCTGTTTGTGTATTTTGTCAAAATGAGGATCGTGTATAATAAGCGAACGAAGATTACTTGTCATTTTTAATAACTCAAACAATCCAACCCGACCTTTATAACCAACATTACAGCATTTTTGGCAACCAGAAGACTTCCAAAGAGTTTTTAAGTCCAACTTTAATCGACGTAATATTGTTTTTTCATGTTCGTCAGGTAAAATTTGTTTTTTGCAGTTCTGGCACAACTTTCTGGCAAGTCGCTGCGCCAACACACCAGAAACAGAAGCATTAATTAAAAACGGCTCAACACCCATATCAAGCAATCGCATAATGGCGCCAGGGGCATCATTAGTATGCAGCGTGCTAAAAACCAAATGCCCGGTAAGAGCAGCTTCGACAGCTACTCCAGCAGTTTCTTTATCACGAATTTCACCAATCATAGCAATGTCTGGGTCTTGTCTTAATAAAGAACGCATTCCCTTTGCAAAAGTGAATCCCGCCTGATTGTTAACCTGTCCCTGAACAACACCATCGATATTGTACTCAACAGGGTCTTCCAATGTTATAATATTTTTTTCTGGACTTTTAAACTCAGAGAGCGTCGCATATAACGTTGTCGTCTTTCCAGAACCAGTTGGCCCTGTAACCAGAAAAAATCCACTTGAATGTGATACAAGGTCTCGATACAAACTCAAAACATCTTCTTCAAAGCCAAGTTCGTCCAATGATAATGTCTGATTTGAGCTATCTAAAATCCTGATAACTACATTTTCGCCATAAATAGAAGGAAATGTGGAAACTCGAAGATCAACCGTCCGGTCCAACAAAAAAAAATTGAACTTACCATCCTGTGGAATGCGCTTTTCGGAGATGTCTATATTAGCTAAAACTTTAACTCGAGATACAACCTGTTGTTTAACGGAATCCGAAAGGGAGCCAACAGGGATTAACACTCCATCGACACGGCAACGCACATTCAGGCAATTTTTGCTAGGCTCAAGGTGAATGTCTGACGCCCTGTATGATACCGCATTTTCAATTAGCTCACTAACAGTCTCAACAACTGAAAGATCACCCCTTACTTCAAACAACATGCTCTTTACCTTTTTTTCAACTAGCTACTCACCAGGAGCAGAATCATAATACTCACGAATAGAATCTAAGATCCCTTGATAAATGCCAACTCTAAATTGAATGTCATATGAAACATGCTCACCAATTTTTGCCAATAACTCTTGATCGCTTGGGTCATTAGCAACCATAATTAAAATGTTCTCATCACGCTCTACCGGTACGACAACATTGCGAATTAAAAAGTCTTTGGGAAAAACATGTAATAAATCTTTTTTGAAAAAATATCCACGGCAGTCAAAGCTAGGAACGTCATAATGCTGACTTAAAACTTTAAGCAAATCATCCTTAGCAATAATTCCCTCACTTAAAAGAAAATCATCAAATGATTCCTTCGCTCGATGAGAAAAAGACTCCTGAAGCTGAAACGATTCCTCAAGTGATATTAAGTTGTTTTTGGTCAATAGCTTCACAACTTCTCTTACAAAAACCTTTTTTTTCGACATAAATTCGCCTCTTAACCTACTTTATACCCAATTAGAAAACCAACGCCAAAACCAGCAGAATACGGAGCATTCGCTTTTACCCAATCAACACAGGCATAAAAAACGGCCTCTAAACCTGTTATGTTGTTTGATGATAAAAATGTCTGTACAGAGTCCCAATGAAATGTAATGAATCCTGATGATTCAAAATATTTCAGAGAAATCACCAAAATAATCATAGCCACAAAAAGATAACGAAAATATTTTTTGAATAAAAAACCAGAGAAGAAACCAATTCCAAAGTAAGTCGCAATTTCAATAAGCTGAGATTGAGAAAAATCAAATTTCCCTTTTACACTATCCCAACTGATTTTATCTTTTACTGTGTCAAGGACTCCCCTTGTTGTTTCTTTAGTAGCTTCGGCAGCTGTATAATCCATGATTTACCTTTCAATTCAATTACAAACTTCACATCCATTTAATATTATTTATTTAAGCACGAGAAGAGCAACTTGTCTAGATCCAGAATCACACACAACCTATTAATATGACCAATTAGAAACCCAAATATTCACCGTCTAGAAGAAACTGCAAATGAAAATAGTTGGATAATCACCAGGGCCACTTTTTAGAAAAAAACACAATAAAAGAGAGGCGCCTTTTACGGCGCCTCTCTTAAAACCTTTGGCTAGAAAAGTATTAGGCAACTAATTCTCTCAAAGCTTTACCTGGTTTGAATTTAGGAACTTTTTTAGCAGGAATTTGCATTTTTTTACCTGTTGCAGGGTTAATGCCGACTCTGCTTTTTCTCTTCATAACCGAGAATGTTCCAAATCCTGTGAGAACAACAGCATTATTTTGCTTTAATCCACCTTTAACTGTTGCGATAAAGGCTTCTAGTGCAGCCTTGCAAGCAGCTTTTGACAGCTTAGCATGTTTTGCCATTTGTTCAACCAATTTTGCCTTATTCATAACTTCCCTTCAAAATCTTTTCAGCCTCGGCAAATCACTAGTACTTATCTGGTACATTAATCTCTGAAGAACTTTTGTCAAGTGATTTTTTCAAAAAAAACATAGTATTTTTGGGGGCAACAAAAAAGGGCTTAGTTAAAAGCCCTTTTTTGTTTTTGTAAATTTGGTACCGAGGGCCGGACTCGAACCGGCACAGGCTTAGCCCGAGGGATTTTAAGTCCCTTGCGTCTACCAATTCCGCCACCCCGGCACAAAATTTTACGAAGAATTTCAAATATTCTAAATATCTTGGAGGCGGCACCCGGACTCGAACCGGGGATCAGGGTTTTGCAAACCCATGCCTTACCACTTGGCCATGCCGCCCAATATTACTTTAGTTGTAATCTATTTTTGGACCTCTTGCAACGTTTTTTTGTCGTAAACATACTTTTCAAGAAGCCCTTTAAGCTCCTGAGCGCTTATAACGGCCATACCATCCTGATGTTCCACTTCGTGTGGCTCGATCTTTTGCGAAAGAAACGCATTCTTGCATTTTCCATTACAGTGGAAATCTTTACCTTCGTTGCCAAGCTGGTGCCATTCTGCTATTCCGCCTTCATACACCGAAATATCTTTAAACCCTTTTCGTTTCAAAATCTTTGCCGCTTCAAGGCTAGACGTACACTCATAATTTGTACAATATAAAACAACTTTTCCATCTTTATTTAATTTTCTGGCCTTTATCTCAACCTTATCAAAGGGAATATTAACAGCCCCATTGATATGGCAATCAGAAAAAACATCTTTAAACGAAACATCTATTAATAAAAATTCGTCTTTCTTGTGCGAAGGCCCTCCACAAGAAGCAAATATTATCGCAAAAAAACCGGCAACAACATAAAACTTACAAATCTGCTTATACAAAGATTTCATAAAAACACCCCTAACGAGTAAATATGTTAAATTCTACGTCACCCTAGCCGCTGCATACACCGCCCCCATCTCATCCTTTTCCAAAAATCAATTGGGTGGCAAATTAAGTCGGTTATCCAAAATGATGCACTACCATCATGCGACCACAATCTAAAAATTATTTTTCCGTGAATATCTTTTTCCTTCAGAGGTCCCCAGACCCGAGAGTCATGGCTTCCAAGTCTATTATCACCAATGCAACAATACTCATCATTTTTTAATTTATAATCAAAAACATCTGGGAAACTACCATCTTCTCGTCGAGGATAAGGTGTACCAGGATAAACAAGGTTTAAAACTCCATTAGCCCTTAAACTTTGCTTAGCCCTTAAAACAGAGTACGAATCAAATCTATAAAATGGCTGGTTTTCCAACGAAAATTTTGGATCATAAGTTTTGTGCTGGAACTTTCCATCCGAACCTATGTAGTAAATTAGCGGATACGGATTTATGTAAGATTCTTTTAATTTTTTGCCATTAAGATATATCTCTGGGTGGCCCTCATCATTAATAACACCCTTAATGTGGTCACCAGGAATTGCAATAACTCGTTTTGTCCAGTTTGCAGGCCCCCAAGGAAGCCACAAATACCGTTCTACAAGCTCAACACCTTTGTTTTTGGAATACTTATACGTTGGATCATTGAAAGAAATGATCTCCCCCCTTTTTGGAGAAGAAAACCAGACGCTCAACTTATCAGCCAAAAATCTTTCCCCAATTAACATGGTTGGCTCCATGGAACCGCTAGGGACCTGATACAACCCATACAAAAAGGTTCTAATAACAAACGCAATTGGTAAAATAACCAAAAACGCTTCTACATATTGGACTAAAACTGATTTATTCGGACGCCGAAACCACGCAATAATTTTTGGAAAAAACTCCATCGAATCCCTTTAAAAAACTCTGAACATCTAACAAGCGATCTCTATTCTCAATTTACCTCTAAAGTTTAAAACATAAAAAAGCAATGAACAAATTAATTTCCAAAAATATTCACAAATTATATCAAAAAAGCTAGAGGATTAACATGTCTACCATTAGAATACACCTCAAAATGAAGATGTGACGCATCCTTTCCTGATTTTCTAACCAACCCTGTATTACCAACTTTTCCTATCAGCTGTCCACGAGAAACACGCTGTCCTGTCTTTACTTTGATATAGCTTAAATGTGCATATCGAGTTTTATACTTTTTGTTGTGCGTAACCACAATCGTCTTGCCATAACCAGAGTTGAAATTTGCCTCCGTCACCACCCCAGATGCTACGGCCTTTACTGGCGTGCCAGAAAGCGCAGCCATATCAATACCGTAGTGATAACCCAACGTTCCATTTGCTTTTTTTCTACGCCCAAAAAGAGAACTAATCCAAAAAGAATCCAATTTAATCGGCCAAATTAAATCAATATCTTTTTTCCTAACCCGTTTTTTTCTCAAAAATCCTGCAAGTTGTTTTACCGAAAGACTGGTCGGCTTGCTCTTTTTTCTGGCTAAAACCTTCTTTACAGGCTTTTGTGATTTCTTTTCTGGCTCGTCACAAACCACAACAACACCCGTATCATCCAATGAAGTTATAGATTGGTCTGACCACTGCTGCAGATAAGAAATAGCAGAACTTTTTAAGTATTCGTCGTCCCGATTAACAACAATAAACGGATAACACATTGAGCAATTTGACTCGTCACTCGAGTAAACTCTAACACCATCTGGAAATCCATTTTCACAGTTTACCGTCCCATTTTCAGAGCAACTACACTCGCTTTTGCACTTATCAAGAAATTCTTTAAAAATTTTACAATAACTTGAATACTGTTTTTTTAGTAAAAAAACATCGTTAAGCTGTTTCCTAAATTGATAATACTCCACAATTAGCAACAAGCTAACAACAGCAATAACAATTAAAAAAATGATATTTATATACTTTCGTATCATACTCTACCGAACATCACACAATAATTATGTTTTTTTCTTCTATCCATCCACCAAGAGAATCATAATTTATTTTGTACCACCCTTTTTCCTGCTTTTTAATTTCTACGCAGTCAACTAAAGAAACTTTTCCTCGGACAGCTCCTTTAGAATCTGTAATAGCATAAACGGATGTCTTATCATCACGAACAACAGCAACAACCATGTTTTGCAAAACGTATTTACGATATAATAATGCACCAAAAAAAGAACACAACAAAACTAAGACAAAAAATAATACATTCTTTCTTCTTCTGCTAAAACAAAATACAGTTAAAATCAAACAAATCCATAAAACTAAAAATATAGCTTGCCACAGAAGCAAAGAATGCTCATACAAAACCAAATCTGTAAACTCAAGGCCTTTATTATACATAGACCTTTCAGTTGTTTTATTAAGAATCGTGTTAACAATATTTATATTGTTGTCGATCGATTTCAACAATAATTTATCTGCGCCATCTTTTGCTCTCATCCAATATACAACAGCATGGGCATAATCATTTTTTTTAAAATGACAATTACCAATGTTATACAAAATCACCGGTCCTGCGTATTTTACCTGGGAATATGTACGAAGGGCCTCTTCCAAATCATTTTTTTCATACAAAAGATTACCACGCAAAAACAACTCTTCTGTCGTAAGACATTTGGTAAAAGGTGCAGAAAAAAATAATAAATGTGTTGCTAAAAAACACGCTGCTACAAAATATTTTCTAGTTCTTCTATCCATTTATCAGCCATTTCGAATATTTTGTTATATTTACTTTGATCAACCTTTTCTCGGAAAAACACAAACCCTGCCAGTGTAGAATAAAAATCTCCCCATTCGTCTATTTTCTTTTTTTCCAATCCACAGACCAAAAACTTCTTGGCAATAATGTCTTCAGATAAAGCACCTTTGTCAATTCCAAGTTTATCCGAAATTAAAGTGTTGAAAATATCGTATAAAGCTAAGATGTTATTTTTTTTCTGTTCGGACAACAATTTTTTACGCGCAAGTTTAAAAGCTTTTCTTTTTTTTCTTTCTGGTTCAACTATTTTTCGATAACACAAAAACACTCTGCCAAAAATCGGAACAAACACAAAAATACCAGAACAAAAAGTTATAACAAAAAAAATCCACCAAGGAATTTTGTGTTGAGCCACAGGAAACCATGGACCATAGTTTCTTATCGGACAGACTTTACTATCATTCCTATCAACAGTTTGGGGCAAATCTTTGCTATCAGGGTTCTTTTCTTTTACAGGAACGCTAGCCAGGGCCTCTATCGTTAACATAATTGGATTTGTTTTTATCTTTTTATAAGACTTTGATCCTGTATCAAAATACAAAAAACTTTGCCGCGGAATTTCCCAGGTTCCAGGTTTTACCCCTTGCACAACATATGAAAACTTTTTTGCTCTGTCGGTAAGGCTGTTAGATAAATTTACAATATCATGAGAAGATTCGTACGCCTTTAATGTACTTGGCAAGCGTAATTTTGGATATTCAAGCATTTCAAAATTTCCCTCACCCTCAAGCGTAAGCGACAAAATTATTCCCTCCCCCTCTTGCACCTTTTTCCTATCAACATCAGCAGAAAAAGAACGGAAATGTCCAATAGCCTTGATTTCATTTTTATTGTTTGGCAATAAACTAGAATTAATTTTTATTGCATTAGAATACGCATGTTTCTTTAAAGCGTAAGAATGAGAAAGTCCAACAAAGCCCCATAGACCCCGAGACCTATCATCACGTTCCTCCACTGCATACTGAATTGTTATAGCAGGAATAACAATTTCCCCGAATTCTTTTGGAAATATCAAGGATCGCCATTCAAAATACTCCCTTACTTCGTCCCCTCTCTTTTCCCTCCTCTTAAAAGGTCCTTCCAATTTTGTTGCAGAAAATTTTTGAAAATCCGGTTCTGATATACCATCTATTTTCGCACCACCAAAATAATAAGCCTTAATTTTAAACAAGGCCTGTTCTCCAACAAACAAATTTCCCTTGTCCACACTAGCTTCAACAATAACCCCTCTTTTCTTTTTTTCATCTTTTACATTTTCTGTAGAGGATTGCAAGCTAACTTCAATATCCACCTGGTCTGATCTATAAGAATCCCCGTCAACGTCTAATAGTGCCGGACCCAATATATATTTTCCAGGCTTTGCAGCCTTGATTGTATATTGAAAAATTCTTTTCTTGGATACAACACCGTTAGTTATTGTTGCCCTGGTCATTGACAGGCTATTGATTCGTGAAAATTTTTCTAATCCGTCAACCTCAGGGGCACCAATTGAATCCGGTGCATTATCAACAACAACCTCCAACAAAAAGGGAATTCCAACCCCAACCGTTTTTATTTCGCCACCAGAGTCCCGCCCCTTTACATGCAAAGAGACACTCACCTGCGAAAAAACTTTACCAAAAAAGCACAAAGACAATAAAACTAAAATTACTTTTTTACCAATTTTTCTTTCCATGCTGAGCAGACATTTCATTTTTAATTTTTGCTTTAACCATTTGCTTATAATACTGAGCATCACGCCCCTCTAAAATTTTTAATAACTTTACCATTTTCTTGTCTAATTTTTTATCCAGTTCCTGTTCGCTGTTTTTGTCATCCGATAACGCAGCAGCCTTATGATCTTGCAAATTTCCATCTTTTTTATTATTTTCTTCTTGTGCCCGTTTATCTACGCTACTTTCTGAAGGAAGCTCTTGATGTTGTTCGCCGTTTTGTTCTTCTCCCTTATTTCCCTCTTGTGTTTGAGATTCTTGCTGAGCATCGCCTCTTTCTTCGTCAGACTTGTCATTGGCTCCATTTTTCTTCTTTTGTTCTTCGTTTTTATTCCTGTCTTGGTCCCTATTTTCTCCATCTTGTTTTTTGTTTTCCTGGCCCTGTCCTTGCTCCCCATTTTCGTCCTTGGGGGAGTTTTGTTCTTTTTGTTGAGAGCCTGACTTCTGCTCTTCTTCCTTTTTTTCTGTCTTTTTTGAGTTTTCCTCTTGTTGCTCTTTTTTTTCTTCTTTCTCTGAAGATTTATTCTGTTTTTTCTTCTGATTTTCTTTTTCTTCCTCTTTCTTTTCTTGCTTTTCCTTTTGTTCATCACTGTTGTTTTGGTTCTCCATCTCACGTTGCTTCTGCTCTCTAAGCTTCTTTTTTGCAACTTCAAGATTGTGCTTTGCCTTTTTATTATCTGAATTTATTTCCAAAACCTTTTCATACGCCCTGCATGCTGTTGCGTATTTTTCAAGCTGAAAGCTGGCATTCCCATAATTAAAGTTAGCCTCTTCAGTATTACTAGATGAAAGCAGATTCAATGACCGAACCTTGTCAAAATAGAGTTCGGCTTTATCGTATTTTTTTTCTTTATAAAAGGTATCTCCACAATTAAACAGTAATTTGGCATCTTTAGGGTTATCAACCAACAAATCAGAAAACGCTTTTTCTGCCTCTTCGAACTTGCCCTCATTATATAAGCCTGCAGCCCGATACTCATCAAACCAAGCCAGACAATCTAACGACGTACAACAAAAAACAAATAAAAAGGTTAAAACCGTCACAATTTTCATATAAGCCATTCAAGCAAAAAGCACAAAAAACTGGCAAACGCAAAATAACAATACTGTTCTTCGGGACGAATAACATTTTTGTCTTCAAGGCGCTCTTTTTCAATTTTTTGCACCCTGTCCATTAATAATATAATATCCGAATCATCTTGTGTTGAGCGAACAAAAATTCCCCCAGAATCGTGTGACAACGACTTTAAAAGCCCCACGTTTAATTTAGAAATAACAACCTTTCCAAATTCATCTTTCTGGTGTCCATTCTCCTTTACCAGTGGAATGGGTGCCCCGCCTTCTGTTCCAACTCCAAAGGTAAATATTGTTGCCCCCTTGCTAAAAGCTAATTCTTTTATGCCCTTTAGGTTCGTAGAAAAATCCTCTCCGTCAGTAAACAAAGCTAGCAACTTATTTTTTCTATTTCCAATTTTTTCAAAAGACTCCAAGGCTTTTTTTATGGCTTGATCAATGGCCGTAGTACCCGTAGATATTGTTTCAACATCAACATCATCCAAGAACAAAAAGAACGCCCCATAATCATTTGTTAATGGGCACTGAATAAATGCTGCCCCAGAAAAAAGAATAAGACCAACGCGCTCACAAGAAAGATTTTTTACAAGCTTTTTTATTTTTTTCTTAGCTGCCTCTAGCCTACTGGGCTTTTCATCCTCCGCAAGCATGCTTCTAGAAATATCCAACGCTATAAATAAATCCCTACCTTCTTGTTCAACCCTGTCCTGTTTTTTATCCCATTGTGGTCTTAAAAAAGCCACAGACAAAAACAAAAAACCTGCAAACAAAAAAATCATTTTAAAATAAATCCGCAATTTAGAAAAATGCTTGAGCAACAATTTTGCCCATCTATTAGAAACAAGCATAGATGAACATAAAACACTTTTTTTTGTTTTATACACAATAAGAATACAAAACAAAACAGCAATAGGGATCAAGAAAAAAATGGACTCTAGGGCCCCAAACGAAAAATCTGTAAATAATATCATAATCTAAACCAAACAAATGACCGAGCAACAGTCTCTAACAAAATAAGAATTAGTACCAACCACAAAATATGCTCAAAATAATCTTGATAACGAGAAAAAACAACCGTTTCATACTCGCTTGTTTCCAATCTATCAATTGTACTATAAATCATTTTCATTTGATGTGGATTTTGTGCTTCGAAAAATTTTCCGCCCGTTTCTTTTGCAATACGTTCCAACAAAGGCTTGTTCAACTCACCACCAACACGCCTGAATCCGAAAAACGGGTCTTGTGCAATGCCACCTCTTATATCTCCAACTCCTATTGTATATATCTTTATTCCCAAATCCTTTGCTATTTTTATTGGGACGTCAGGATTGATATCATTTTCTGTTGGAGCACCGTCAGTTAATAAAATAATAACCTTACTTTTTGCCTTGGAATTTTTTAGTCTATTGATTGCTGTTGCCATGCCAATAGCTACAACTGTGCCCTCGTACGGAACAACTCCTAGTTCAATTTCAGATATAATTTCAGACAAAATATTTTTATCCAAAGTCAAAGGGCACCTAGAAACAGCAACGTTACCAAAAATAACAAGACCGATCTGATCGCTTTCCCTTCTTTTGACAAAATTTAAGGCCTCTTTTTTTGCAACATCAATTCTCCGCTGAGGATCATCTTCGTCATCAATCAAACTCATGCTTCCAGAAACATCAATGGCCAATACAATGTCTCGACCCTCAACATAGACCTTTGATGTGTTGTCTGCTATCTGCAATTTTCCGGCCAACATAGCCAACAAAAACAAACAAATCATGCGAATTGTGAACAAAACAGGCTTACCAATAGAGTAACCCTTAGCTCCCGATCGCTTTAACACAGAGCCCAATGGATACATATATGTTGGTTCTTTTTTTACGTAAAGACGATACACGGTACCAACAAATAGCAGGACCAGGCAAATTAAAAAAATATAAATGTGAGCAAAATGTAAAGTTGTTCCCATAACAATTAGATGTTTTTCTAAATACAAATCATATTTAACAATATAGTAGTGTAAATACAAATCGTGAAATTACATATTATTTCTTGCTTGTTCCCTGCTGAGCAAACCAACCGTAAACACGCTTTGTAAACTCATCGTATGATTCATTACTTTTACATACGAAAGCCGGTCCAATTGTAACATAAATAGTCTCATCTTTTAAGAAAATACTCCCAGGAGGATAAACCTTATAAGCATTGTTTATCATCACGGGAACAACTGGGCATCCAATTCTTTTTGCTATCACCGCAAAACCCTTAAAAAAAGGATGCAGCTTTCCATCCGTATAACGACCACCCTCAGGGAACATTGCTCCACTTAATTTATATTTCTTCATCAATGAAATTCCACGAAGCAAAGCCTTTGAAGATTTATACTTACACCTGTAGTCAACCAATGCAGACATTCTTCTCATCCATAGCCCCATAATAAAATTTTTACCGAGCTCATACTTTGCAAACCAAACGTGAGGAAAAGAGCCAATAATCTTTCCCATAATAATAATGTCTAACGTTGACTGATGATTAGATACAAATAAGATCTGTTGATTAAATTTCTGTCTGTCCCCTTTTATTTTTATACGAACAAAAGTAGAAAATAAAATTAGATTATAAAAAACACTTAGAAGCGAAAAAATGCATCTACTTCTAAACCGATATCTTCTAGGAAGTAAACTTAATAACAAAATCGGTGGCCATAAAAATAGAAATAATGATCCAATTAAACCGTAGGAGAACAACGACTTAAAAATACTAATCACCTTTTTTAACATAACAAAAAACCTCATTTACTCGTGTATTAAATTTTCAAAAAAACGTTCCTATAATTATAAAATTCTGTGTAAGAATCATGCACATTTTTAATATACAAGTTTACCATAAAAGAAACCTGAAGGGGTAAAAGAAGTAAAGCATAACCATAAATAAAACCGATATCCATACCGTAAGACAAAATAAAGTAATTTAAAAAAGCTCTATCTATAGCACCAAACACGAGTGAATACAACAAGCAAACCGGTAAAGCAAACAAAAACAAAATTATTGTCCTTATAAAGACTCTTGCCGCTGGAAGAATTTCACCAGAATCTATCCAGAAAAAAATAAAAAATGCAAAAAGAGGAGATGAAACAATAAAAGCCTTTGATATTTTTAAAAGAAAAAACATACACAATACAAAAACCAGTAAATGCCAAAGATATTTTTTATAGTAAGAAAACGTTTTTTTATCTACAGACGGTCTGGTAGTAATAAATATCAAAAATGTAATGCATGAAAATAAGGTATTCAAAAACATATTACGATGAGAAAAATAAAAAAAAGAAAAAGCACAAAAAGCTAAAAAAAGCCACCAAAAACGACTGAAAATAACAATGTAAACTCTAACAACAGACTTAAGCGTCACCAACAAAAAAAGTTTTAAATTTTTTGGCAACAAAATAGCGCAAGATCGAGCCCAAGCACCTAAAAAAGTCTTAAATAGTTTTACAATACTCATAATTTTACCTTTTTTAAAAATTACATTACCTTAGATTCATTATACTTATAGTTATAATGTAATATAAAAAAAATGACCATAGAAAATGCCAAAAAAGCAAAGAACAAACAGTACGATAAAAAAATAAAACTGAAAACAAATTTGACATTTAGAAAATAATGCTTTTATTATAAAAATTATTGATGGAACAAAAAAGAGGTTATTAAACGGTAAAAATTATGAAAAAATTATTAATAGTTGAGTCCCCTGCAAAAATAAAAACAATATCTAAATTCCTAGGTAACGATTTTAAGATTATGTCCACAGTTGGGCACATAAAAGATCTTCCAATTAAAAAACTGGGAGTTACTCTTGGCGATCCAATTCAACTTGAATACGACACAATTGAAAACAAGGCCAAAGTAATAGCTGGTATTTGTAAAGAAGCCTCAACAGCTGATGAAGTCTTTTTGGCTCCAGATCCAGACCGAGAGGGTGAAATTATCGCCTGGCACATTGGTCAAGAAATAGAAAAGGTAGTCAAAGACAAAAATAAAATTCATAGGATTTCCTTTAACGAAATTACCAAAGAAGCTATTGAAAAGTCTATTGAAGATCCACACAAGGTAGACCTAAATAAAGTCCGCGCACAACAAGCAAGAAGAGTCTTGGACAGATGGGTCGGATACGAAGTATCTCCAATACTTTGGCAAAAAATAACAAAAGGTCTTTCCGCGGGTAGAGTTCAATCAGTTGCTCTTAGAATGATTTGTGATCGAGAAGATCAAATTAAAAATTTTAAGCCTGAAGAATACTGGAGCATCGGTGGAACATTTAACACAGATGACGATAATCAAGTTGTTGCATTACTAACACATATTAGCAGCAAAAAAGCAAAAATTACTAATGAAAAAAAAGTAAAAGAGATTCTCTCCGAGCTAAAAAATACAGATTTTTCTATAAAATCCATAGAGGACAAAAAACGGACAAAAAATCCGCTTCCTCCTTTCATGACAAGTACATTACAACAAGCAGCAGTAAATCAACTTGGTTTTTCTGTGAAAAAAACAATGACGGTCGCTCAACAATTGTATGAAGGTGTATCTCTACAAGATCCAACAAATCCAGTGGCACTTATTACATACATGAGAACAGATTCTTTAAGAATATCTGATACAGCAATAAAACAGGCAAGATCTGTCATACCAAAACAATACGGAAATGAATACTTGCCAGCAAGAGCAAACACTTACGAAAGAGGCAAGAAAAGTAAAGCTAAAACACAAGATGCACACGAAGCAATTCGCCCAATTAATATTTCAATATCTCCTGCACAAATTCGGCCTTTTGTATCAGACGATATTTTAAAACTTTATGATATAATTTGGAGACGCTTTGTTTCATGTCAAATGACACCAGCGCTATACGCACAAAGAGTTGTCACTATAAAAGGTGGCAAATATACTTTTGGCGTAACCGGTTCAACTCTTTTGTTCGACGGTTTTTTAAAAGTTTACAAACCAGAAGAAACAGAAAAAGATCAAAAGGTTATCATTCCTGATGGTATACGCGCCAATGAACCAGTCTCTCTAAAAAAAGTTGACCCGAAACAACACTTTACTCAACCACCAGCAAAATACACAGAAGCATCATTGGTTAAGGAAATGGAACAACAAGGAATTGGTCGACCAAGTACATACTCCGCAACTTTGAGTACAATTCAAACAAGACAATATGTAATCAAAGAAAAAAAGAAGTTTTCTCCGACAGAACTTGGCTACAAAGTCAACAATATGCTCGTAGAAAATCTTCCAAAAATAATGGACTATAAATTTACGGCATTGATGGAAGAAGACCTTGATAAAATTGCTCAGGGAGAAATGGGCCGAGACGATCTTCTTAATGAATTCTACGAAACATTTGAAAAAGATTTAAAACAGTTTCAAGGAACAATTGGAAGCAAAAAAACATTACAGGTAACATCTATTTCGTGTCCAAAATGCAAAGACGGCAAACTTGCAATTCGAATTGGAAAAAACGGAGAATTTGTAGGATGCACAGAATTTCCAACCTGTACGTTCACATCAAACTTTAAGAAAAATTCCGACGGAGAAATAGAAATAATAGCCAATCAGGGACCAAAGCTTCTTGACGAAAAATGTCCAGAATGCTCAAGGCAATTGCGAGAAATTCCAGGAAGGTTTGGACCATTCACAGCTTGCTCAGGGTACCCAGAATGCAAATACGTGCACGCTGTTAAGGCACAGTTTCCTTGTCCTTCTTGCAAGGGAGACGTTGTCAAGAAAAATTGGAGAGGTGGTGTTTTATGGGGATGCAAAAACTATCCAAAATGTACTTTTGCTGTTTTTGGGGATATAGAAGAAACACCATGTCCAGAATGCAAATCACCATTTTTGACAAAGAAAACTTATAAGGCTGGCAGCACAATACTGACATGTTTTAACAAAAAATGCAGCTACAAAAACGAAGAATAATACTATAAACCTTCGATAATAATCGTTGATTTTTTGTATAACTCAAAAGGCATTACAGCTCTAAGAGCTCTTGTCTTTTGGACTTCCCCGTATTCTTTTGATGCAAAGGCTAGAGCCTCGTTAAATTTAATGTTCTCAGAACTAATCCGGATCAACGGATCACCACCACAACTTAGAATCCATCCGTTTTTATCTTTTTTTGTTTCAATAGCACTGTCTAACGTAAAATTCCAACACACTTGAGGATACGCTCTTTGACAGGTTCCAATACATGTCCACCAATCCGTTATTTTAAATACTTTATCTGTCTCGTTTAAATTAAGGTCTCTATGTGCCCGAAGCTCAAACACACCGTACAAATCATGTTCAAGAGAAAAATGTTTATCATTATTTATTTGTGCCGGAATCTCCAGCGCAAACAACCTATAGTCAAACGGAACAAATTCTAATCCGTCCAAGAAAAACGTATTGTGAACAACCACAGAACGCATATGATTGCGCCATACTTCTGAAGGTGTATACAAATATGTTCCCGGGTCTATAAAAATATCTTTACCCTTGTAAGCCAAGGTAACACTACCAACGTCATTATGAAAATGTCCTGATGGTTGGTACTGATCATATGCATGATGGCGCAATGTAATGTGCCAATCATTTTTCTTCAAAACAGACAAACCAAATCTAGGGTAAAATTCTTTTGTTTTTTTATTTTTAGATTTAAATTCGTTGACCAATTTTTCTGTAATACTGTAGTACATAATACGACCAGAATCATTGTCTCCTATTTTCACAAACTTCCCAGGCGAAGAACTACACATGTCAATAAAGTCATACATACGCGACAACTTATCAACAAAAAACGTTGAAAATGGAAACGCTAGTTCTCTTCCAAGCAAATAAAAATGCGAAAATATTTCAGTAACTAATTTATGATATCCTGTGGAACCTTCGTAATCGGTCCCTTCCTCAAATACTTGCTTTTCAAACTCTCGTAATAATTCTTGATAACACCAACGAGTTTTGTCCTTTACTCCAGGAATGTCTGAAAATACTAAACACAAATAAAAGTACCCAATTAGATCTGAAATATAATGATTGGAAGTCAATGAATCATAAACTTCCCAGTTGTTTTCAAGATAGAAAAAATGGTCATACATAGAACACAAAAATTTTTCCCAAAATTTTGGCGAAACCGAGTCTGAGCTCTTGAAAAACATCAATCCCCAAACAAAGTTAATTGACCTGATGCCAACATCCATAGGACAAACCCAATTTGGGCCAAGTAGAAACTGATTGTTTTCCATCCAATCAGAAACTTGCTCTACAAAAGCTTTTGTATATTTTTCATCTTGCGTAAGTTCATACGCTTGGCCAATAACAAATAAATGGTAAAATCTAGAAAGTTCCCAAGGAACTTTTATGTCTTTTGCAAATGTTTTTGTTTTTCCACTTTTTATGTGAATGTCTTTGTAATAAGCATCTTTATCGAAAGACGTTTTTGCAAGCTTATTTTGTTGTTTTAACCTGAAGTCATCATTCCATGGAATACTATCAAACGTACGTTTACCTGAACCCAATATTTCAAATGTTTTGTTTACAAATTCATCTGCTTGCTTGATAACATCGTTCTTATCAAAATCATTTATTGGATAAAGTTCTTCAAGACAAGAAAGCTTTTTTCTAGAAATTGTTTTGAAAAACTCATCGAAATTTTTTGGGAATCCATGTCTTTTAACAAGCGAAAGCCAAGTGGATCCAGCCTCATTTTTTTTCGCCATATAACGCCAGTAGTGATTAAAGCATCCGGTCTTAATACGGTTTTCTAAAATATGAAAGCTTCTTCTTGGTCCCAATTTTATAAACTGTTTTCCACAACGTCGAAGTTTTGCAAAATTCATAATCTATTCCCCAAAAAAGTAAGTAATCTTTTACGTCTAGCACAGTATTACCACAATATATAAAATGCCGCAACAAAATAGATAAAATGTGTACTAACGCAACTTCTGACCAGATAAAACCGGACCACTTACTGTAATAAATTGCATAGTTTTTTTCTCATCTTCCGCAACGAACATCATTCCACAAGATTCTATACCCATTATTTTTCTAGGCTTAAGATTGATAACAAAAACACCTTGCTTGCCAATTAAATCTTGTGCATCATAAAACTTTTTTACACCTGCCAAAATTTGACGCTCACCCTTTGGACCAAAATCAACCAATAATTTAAACAATTTATCCGAACCCTCAATCTCATCGCATTTGGTTATTGTACCAACACACAGCTCAACCTTTGCCAAATCCTCAATTGAAATATATTCGTCTTTTTTAACTTCCTCTTTTCCCTCTTCTTGCACGGAGCTATCCTTTTTCTTAGAAACATACTTTTTAAAAATTGGCTCTATTTTTTTTAGAGTAAATGTATTATTCCACTCATTTTTCAAAAACACATCAAATTCAAGCGCATTCGAATCAAAATGAACAGATAAGGCTCCAAGAAGTTCGCTCATCTTTTTGGGCATCACAGGCCACAAAAGTACGGAAATCGTATATAAACTGTGGCAAGTTGCTGAAATTATTTGTGCAAATTGTTTTTTGTCCAGTTTTGCTTGTTTCCACGGTTCTTGGTCATGAAAATAAGCATTTACCTGATTAATAAATTTCCACACATGAGAAAGCGCAATATGAAAATAAAACTCATTCATGTGTTTTGTAAACAATTGGATAGCCTGTATTGCATTCTCTTGTAGTTTTTTGCTTTCTTCAGACCAATCTTCTGCAGGCTTAACATTAAGGCAATCATTTTTTTCTGCCAAAATTATCACTCTGTTCAAAAGATTACCAAGGTCATTTGCCAAATCAGTTGAAAGTCGTTTTTCTAAGTCATCGATATCAAAATCAGAGTCCTGTGTAATTGCCATATATCTGGACAAATAATAACGAATAGAGTCTGCACCATAATCTGAAAGCAGCTCATTTGGTTCAACAACATTTGAACGTGATTTTGACATTTTTTTACCAGAAACTGTAATCCACCCATGAATAAGCAAATTCTTTGGTGGCTCAAGGTCTGAAGCCATTAAAAATGCTGGCCAATAAACAGCATGAAACCTTAAAATATCTTTGCCCATAATTTGACAATCTGCCGGCCACCATTTTTTAAATTCTTCTTGTTTATTTTTTTGTCCGTAGCCAATTCCGGTAATATAATTGTTTAATGCATCAGCCCAAACATAAGTTACATGTTTGTCATCACCAGGAAAAGGAACTCCCCAATTAATATTTGTCCTTGAAATACTCAAGTCTTTAAGCCCAGACTTAACAAAAGACACAACCTCAGCCAAACGTTCCTTTGGTACAACAAAATTTGGATTTTTTTTATAAAAATCAAGCAGCTTATCTTGATACTTTGAAAGTTTAAAAAAGTAACTTTCATCTTGAAGCTCAGCTGTCTCTCGCTCGCACACCGTACACAATGGAACATTGTTACCCTTTTTGCGTGATTCTGAAACATCATTGTCTGTCAAATAAGACTCACACGGAGTACAATACCAACCTTTGTAAAATGATTTGTAAATATCCCCTTTTTTAATTAAATCGGATATCCATGATTGTACCGCTTTTACATGATAATCATCAGTTGTACGTATAAATTTGTTGTAATCAATGTCATATTTTTTCCACAAAGTTTTATACGATTCTATAAAACTATCAACAAATTCCTTTGGTTCTTTACCAACCTTTTGAGCCGCTTGCATGATTTTTTGTCCATGTTCATCTGAGCCTGTCAAAAAAAATACCTGCTTTCCAGAAACCTTGTTCCATCTAGCAAGAATGTCAGCTAAAACTGTTGAATATAATGAGCCAAGATGTGGCTCAGAAGTTACATAGTAAAGAGGAGTTGTTACATAAAATTTATCTTTTTTATTCATTTGGCACCCTTTTGTATAACAAAATGGATTTTTTGTATCTTGGAACTTAGAGTACCGCAAAAGAAAAATTTGCTCAAAAAAAAGGCCCCTCACAAGGAGGGGCCTTTTAGGTTATTAACCCTTTCTTTTTTACTTATTTATGCTTCATTCCAATCTGCAACAGCATCACCTTGTGCATATCCAGAAGCCATGTCTCCGACGGCTCCAACTGCATAGGCATCATGCTGTGCAACAACCAAACGAACTTCTTTGTAAATTGACTTGAGCCAACCAAGGACAGAAGTCTGTGTGTTGCCAAGATCGGCATGTCCCGTTAATAATGAATTGGTCCTAGCAGGAATAAACGTTGTTGTTCCTACACCAAGCTGCGTCCATGTTTCATTGAACTTGCCATCATACGCGGTCCATGTTTCAGCAAACTTGTCATCATACGCAGTCCAAGTTGTTACAAACTTATCGTCATACGCTGTCCAAGTTTCTACGAACTTGTCGTTGTATGCTGTCCAAGTTTCAACAAACTTGTCGTTGTATGCGGTCCAAGTTTCAACAAACTTGTCATCATACGCAGTCCAAGTTGTTACAAACTTATCGTCATACGCAGTCCAAGTTGTATGGAAGCCTTCTGTAGCTAATGTCCATGTGCCACCAAAGTCACTTGTGCGGATCTTATCGAAGTTGGTTTGCAACATTGTCCAAGTTCCACCAAAGTCTGATGTTCTGATCTTGTCAACTTCTGTGTCAATCGTTACAACGTCAGCTGCCAATTCGTTAATAGCCGTTGTTAAATCGTCTGCGTCTGGATTTAAGTAATTAAAGTTAACATTACCAATTCGATCAAGAATCTCATTTACATGACCGAAAATAGATTCATCGCCATCACTTGCATCATCAGTTGGAATACCAATTCTACCAAACAATGTGTCTGTATCTGCTGCTGTGGCATCCGATTGTGAATCATTCCAATCGCCAACTCTATTAAGCACATCTTGAACCATTGTCCATGTAGCGCCAAAGTCTGTTGTTCTTATCTTGTCAACTTCAACAGCAATGCTGTCTACAACTGTATCGACTGTATCAACCTTATCTTCGATTGTGTCAACTACTGTTGCAATACTGTCTACAACTGTATCGACTGTATCAACCTTATCTTCGATTGTGTCAACTACTGTTGCAATACTGTCTACAACTGTATCAACTGTATCAATCTTGTCTTCGATTGTGTCGACTACTGTTGCAATACTGTCTACAACTGTATCTATCGTATCAACCTTGTCTTCGATTGTGTCAACTGTGTCGTAAATATGTTCAACGGAATCACCAATAAATCCGTACGGAGAGTCCTCAACATGAATCTCAGCCAAGATATCACTCAAATCTCCAAGAACCGTATTTTCCGTACTATGATTTCCAAGAATAGTCCATGTTCCACCGAAGTCAGATGCTCTGATCTTATCAACTTCAATAGCAATACTATCTACAACTGTATCAATTGTATCAACCTTGTCTTCGATTGTGTCAACTACTGTTGCAATACTATCTACAACTGTGTCAATTGTATCAACCTTGTCTTCGATTGTGTCAACTACTTTTGCGATACTATCTACAACTGTATCA
>JABGSX010000007.1 GCA_018647505.1 bacterium
AACTTTATGCGTGAACAACTTGTTGGCTTCCAACAGGAAACGATGAGTTTATACAACTTGGAGGCAACCCCTGCGGAATCAACTTCTCATCGGCTTGCGTATATTGATAAAAGATTGTATCCGGATATTATCACAGCAGGGTGCGATGTTCCGTTCCTTACCAACTCAACATATCTACCAGTTGACAAAACAGATGACATTATAGAGGCCGTTGAGCATCAAAACAGAATACAGCATTTGTATACTGGTGGAACGATGTTCCATACTTTTTTAGGTGAAAAGGTTTCTTCGGGAAAAGCGTGTAAAAATCTTGTAAAGAAAATTGCGCAAAATTCACGCTTGCCATATTTTTCAATAACTCCAACATTTAGTGTTTGTCCTGATCATGGGTATATTAGGGGCGAAGTTGCCTCTTGCCCAAAGTGTGGTGTTGAGACAGAAGTATATTCTAGGATTGTTGGGTACTACAGGCCTATAAGGCAGTGGAACCAGGGCAAAAAAGAAGAATATAATGAAAGAAAAGAGTATACTGAAGAGTCTATTGGTGGCCAAAGCTGGAGTGAAAAAAAAGACATGATGACACTTGAAGAGCTAGCTTATGTAGAAGATACGGCTGAATGAAGATTGTTGGTCTACAAAAAACATCTGTGATCGACTACAATCCGTATGTTAGTTGTGTAATCTTTTTGGCCGGGTGCAATTTTAGGTGTGGATTTTGTCATAACCCTGATCTTGTGTTTGGCGTGGAAACTGATGGTGGATATTCTGTTGGCGAGATTATTGAGTTTTTAGAAAAAAGAAAGATTTGGCTCGACGCTGTGTGTATCACCGGCGGAGAGCCAACGATTAATCCCGAACTTGTTAATTTTATACGTGACATAAAATTTCTTGATTATAAAGTTAAGCTTGATTCGAATGGAACGAACCCAAAAATGTTAAGGTTGTTGGTAGAGCAAGGCCTTGTAGACTATATTGCCATGGACATAAAAACAAATATTGATGATTATTCAGTGGTTACTAATTCTTATGTTGATGTTCAAAATATTAGCGAGAGCGTAGGAATTATAATGGCAAGCGGTGTTGACTATGAATTTAGAACAACCGTTGTTCCGGGGCTTCACAAAGAATCAGATTTTGTGCAAATTGGAAAATGGTTGGTTGGTGCGAGACTAATTGTTCTGCAGCAGTTTCGGCCAACCGTATGTTTGAATAAAAAATTTGAAAAAGTTTCTCCTTTTTCTATAGCTCAATTAGAAGCGTTTAAGGATGTATTATCTAACTATATAAAAGATGTTCAAGTTCGTTGATTTTAAATTTATTATTGCCAAATTTATTTTTATTATCCATCCTTGACACTAAGGAGATTAAATTTGGAAAAAAGATATGGGAATTTACTTTTTTAGAATTGTTGTAACTTTAATTTTATTTTTTTTCTCGTCGGACCTGCTATGCGGTTCTTTTTCTATACCCGAGGGGGCCTTGATGTCTTCTGGGTTGGACACTTCTTTTATAGCACACTTTACTTTGTTTATAGCTTTGCTTCTTTCAGGTACGATCATTTTGGGCAAACTTTTCAAAATTATATTTAGGCTTCCTGTTATAGCTGGGCAAATTTTAGGAGGGATTCTTTTAGGTCCCTCATTTTTTAATATCAAACAGTTGCGGTTGTTTGATGCACCTGTTCAGTTTGTTGACAAACTTTCTGGTAATATTTATTCGCTCGCATCATCTGATTTTTTTGTTTTATTTATATTGTTAATTTCATCGGCATTAACAGTGTCGTACTTGCTTTGGGTTGCAGGGCATGAAACGAACATAAAGGATATTATTAAAGTTGGAGTTACTGCAACTACGGCTGGAGTTTTGGGGGCGGTTGTTCCTGTTGTTGCGACAATTTTTACCGTGTATTTTTTTCTGAGCCAAGATTTTTCTTATATTCAGTCGATAGCTGTTGGAGTAATTTTTGCGGCGACGAGTGTTTCTATTCCTGTTGCGATGTTATTTGCTAGAAATAAAATGTCATTACGCTCATCGAAGGCTACGTTAGGGGCAGCGATTATAGATGATATAGTTGCTGTTATTTTATTGTCCGTTTTTGTTCTTTCCCTACAATCAGGAATTTTTGGTAGAGTGATTACGAAGTTCAAAGCGCATTCTCATGGTGGAATAGGCTCTTCATTGGTCTATATGGGCACTAGTCTTTTGATAATTATTATATTTGGGTATTATGTAATTCCGTTTGTAATTAGGTGGTTTAGAGCGAAAAAAATATCGCATCTTATTGCTCCTTTTGCACAGGTGATGATGTTTGTGTATTTTGCGTTTGCAGAGCTATTCGGTGGTCTTGCGGGTATCACTGGAGCGTACTTTGCTGGATTATTTCATCGCAGGGGTGATGTTAGGCACCGTGCCGAAAAAATTATATCGCCGTTTGTTAATACGTTTTTACTTCCGCTGTTTCTTGGTTCTGTAGGGTTGCAAATAGACGTTAGTGTTTTGTCTTTGTATGAATGGGCGATCGTTTTTCTTCTTCTTTTTGTTGCTGTTTTCTCAAAGTTATTTGCTTGCTATATTGCCATTGGCCTGAGCAATCTTGTTAGAAGGAAAAAAGATTACCGTTGGAGTCTTTTGGATGGATATCTGTTTGGATCCTCAATGGTTGCCAGAGGAGAAGTTGGACTTGTGATTGCAACTGTCCTAAACGGTAGTAAAGTTATTACTCCAGAGCAGTATATAATTTGTGTTGTTGTGATTATTCTTACTACGGTTGCCTCTCCAATTATGATTTCTTGTGGTTTTTATTATCATGACAAAAAAGATATTGATGAGATGATGCTGGATTATACTGTTAAATTTGGATTATTCAGTGGCATTGGAACAACACAGATGTTTAACATTATAATAACAACAATAGAGGTTCAAAACGAAATGAGAACTTCTGTCCAAATGAGTGAAGGACGTAAAATTGTTCATCTTGAAGGTAAGAATGTTAAAATAATTTTATGTCCAGAAGAAGGTATTGTTCTCAAGGGCAATAAGGCGCAAATATATGACATTTTAAATATGGTTAGACAATATATAATGCATGATGTTGAACGTCTTTCTGAGCGAATTGATATCGAAGAAGAGTCCAAAGAGTAATTTTACAAATTTTCTTTTTTGCGCGATAATAAATTAAAATCATATCAAGTAAAAATGTATTTATTAGTAAAGGTTTATGTTTATGAAAAAAGATATACATCCAGAGTTGTTTGAGGTTACAGCACATTGTGTTTGCGGAAACACTTTTGCTACTCGCTCAACAACAAAAGAGATGAAAATGTCTATTTGTTCTCAGTGTCATCCTTTTTATACCGGAAAACAAAAATTTGTTGATACAGCTGGTCGAATTGAAAAGTTTGAAAAGCGTTATAAAAAGATGGCAAAGAAAAAGGCGTAAGATAGTTTGATGGAAGAAAAATGGAGCGGTTTGGAGCGTCGGTATAACGAGCTCTCTCAGCAATTGCTTAATCCTGGCATAGATAACAAAAAGCGACAAGAGCTGCAAAAAGAGGCCTCTGAGGTCTCTCTTTTGTTGGAAAAATATAAGGCTGTCGATTGCATTGAGAAATCCCTAAAAGAATCAGAAGAAAACGCTTCCAAGACCAAAGATCCAGAAATGTTGGAACTTTTTGTGGAGGAAGTGGAGCAACTCAAAAAAGATTTGGCAAGTGCACAAGCCGAGCTTGATGATATTTTATACCCACCGGATGAGCATGATACACGCTCTGTTTTTCTAGAAATTCGTGCTGGAGCTGGTGGAAAAGAGGCGGCTCTTTTTGTTGCAGATCTTCTTAAAATGTATACCAACTACGCTTTGCAGAAAAATTGGGGGGCTGCTTTGTTGAGTTCAAGTCAAACAGATCTTGGAGGATACAGAGAGGCTGTTTTGCATGTTAAGGGAAAAGATGTTTATAAATCCTTAAAGCTTGAGTCTGGTGTTCACAGGGTTCAGCGGGTTCCGGAAACAGAAGCATCTGGGCGGATTCATACCTCAACTGCGACGGTGGCAGCATTGCCCGAGGCTAAAGAGGTTGAGTTTAACATTAAGCCTGAAGAACTACGTATAGATGTTTTTAGGGCGAGCGGTGCTGGTGGCCAGCATGTTAACACAACAGATTCTGCCGTTAGAATTACCCACCTTCCGTCAGGGGTTGTTGTGTCTTGTCAAGACGAACGATCGCAACACAAAAATAAGACGAAAGCATTAAAAATTTTACGTTCACGATTACTTGCGCATCAAAAAGAAGAGCATGCACAAAAGACTAGTAAGCAAAGAAAAGAGCTAGTTGGCTCAGGTATGAGGGCCGAAAAAGTCAGAACGTATAATTATCCACAAAATAGAATTACTGATCATCAAGTCAATCTTACTCTTAAAAAGTTGGACATTGTAATGCAGGGGGATATTGAAGAAATTGTCCAAGCATTAATTGCTAAGGATCGTCAAGAGCGTAAAAAAGTGATTTTATAGTGATTTTATAAAGAGTAAAAAATAAAGTTCTCCTCGTTTTTTCTTTCTATTTCTTTTATACTTTTTCCAAATATTTTCTATTTTTTATCTTGTTTTTTTTGTTATTTGATTTTGAGTATCGGTTTTTTATAATACCAATAAACGAAGGGGCTTTGATGTCTGTTATTTCCTATTTTTTTGGAGAGATTCCGCGTTACAGTAGTATTTTAGGGATCTTTTGTATTTTGGTTATAGGGTTTTTAACGTCTGTAAACAGAAAAAAAATAAATATTCGACTTGTTCTTTCTGCTTTGGGTTTACAATTTTTTCTTGCGATTTTTATGTTGAAAATTCCGTTTGGAATGGACATTGTAAATTATATTTCTAAAGCGATAATGCGTTTATATCAATTTTCATTTGCTGGAATGAATTTTGTTTTCGGTGCTTTGGCGGTTTCTGAGGGAACTTCTTGGGGTAATATCTTTGCTTTTCAAGTTTTGCCGATGATAATTTTTTTTGGTGCGTTTATGTCGCTTCTTTTTTACTTTGGAATTGTTCAGTTTGTAGTCTCTCTGATTGGCAAAGTAGTTCGCCCTCTTTTGGGTACATCAGGCTCTGAAACGTTGTGTGCAATTTCAAATAGCTTTTTAGGTCAGACAGAAGCTCCTTTATTGGTTAAAGAATATTTAAAGACTATGACAAAATCAGAATTTTTTGTGGTTATGGTCAGCGGAATGGGTACGGTTAGTGGAACACTGTTGGCGGTATTTTCAAGTTTTGGGGTTCCGCTAGAGCATTTGCTCACTGCAAGTGTAATGGCGATTCCTGGTACAATTTTGATGGCAAAAATGATGATACCACAAGAAGAGAAGGTTAAGCTTTCCGATGTAACGGCAACGTTTGCTGATGCGGCTAAAAATCCTGTAGACGCAATTTCTCGCGGAACAGTCGATGGCCTTAATTTGGCGCTTAATGTTGGGGCAATGCTTTTAGCGTTTCTTTCATTGGTGGCCTTGGCCAACGCTCTTTTGGGTAATTGCTCACTTGGTGTTAATAACTTTTTTGAGTTGATAGGGCTATCGTGGAAGTTGCCTAGTCTAAGCTTGAATTTAATTTTTTCTTGGATCTGTTATCCATTTGCATGGTTTTTGGGCTTATCCGGAGCAGATGCTTCAGCTGGTGCTCAGCTAATTGGAACGAAGGTTGCAATAAATGAATTTATTGCGTTTACAGACATGCTAAAAATGAATCTTTCTCCAAGGGCTGTATCCCTGTTAACGTATGCTTTGTGTGGTTTTTCTAATTTCTCTTGTATTGGAATTCAGATTGGCGGAATTGGTGTTTTGGCTCCTTCAACGCGTCCATGGTTGTGTGAGCTTGGCCTTCGTTGTGTGTTTGCAGCAGCTCTTGCAAATTTGTTGTCGGCAATGATGATTGGTTTGCTTATTTAAGTCTATTAAAAAAGGCCCGTTTTTCTCGGGCCTTCTAATTCTTTTTCATATCCTAATAATCATATTAAAATTATTATGAAAGAAGTTTCCTAACCTGCTTTATTCCAACGCTTGCAAATAGACCGGTAATAAGAACTGGCCCGGCTATACTAATACTTCTTTGCCAAGGTTGAATTGTTGAAGTTTGTTTATAAGTATTTTTTATAAAAACACATCCGATAACTACGCCTATTACAGGTATAGCCATTCTGGTTGTTTTTGTTAAGGTGTTTTCTTGTCTTTTTCTTTCTCCAGCTATTGCTGGTGCTGCTGCAAATAATAATGCAACAATTAAAATTAAGCGTTTCACGATAATAACCTCCACGTTATGTTACAATTAAAAAAAACGAGGTCGCAATAACTACGACCCCATTTACTAATTGTAACATAAAAGGTGTTTTTGTAAATACCTTTTAATTTTTGAATATCACAGCGATATTTTAGCCGTTATAGGTTTTGGCGTTGCTGCTATAATGCTTTTTATATCTGTTCCCGAGACATAATTTGTTACGTGTTGCGTATCAATATTTGGTTTGGAAATCCCGTTAACTTTTGTTGTTGCTCCGCGTATTATATTTATCGTTTTTCCAGGATCTATTGACGTGACTGTTACCCATTGTGAAGATTTTGGGGCGCTTGCAGGTATATTTGGGAAAGTTGTGTGTACTTTGTCAAATACGACAAGGAGTTTGGATTTTGTTGTGTTTGCTATGGATATGTTTGTAGGGACTGTTGACTTGGCTGGGGGGGTTGTTGTTCCTAGAGTTGTTCCACCTGTAATTTTAATTCCTGAAACCTTTCCGCTTTTATTTTTTATTGTTACTACGTTAAATGAGGTTTTGCCGTTTGTATTAATTGCAGCAGAGTAGAATGTTGGTTTGCCGGAGTCGATTGACTTTAAAACGTTTACAAGGAGCTTTTGATTTGTGTGTGTTAATTTTCCTGTAATATCTTTAAATGTAAAGTGTCTTGTTGTTGCATCTGTAGCGGGGGTGACAGCTGTTGACTGTCCGTATTTTGTATTTGTTTTTGTTCCTTGCACAAGTTTTGTTGGATACAAGTATGCGGTAATAGGTTTTGTTATTGAATTATTTTTTGTGACTGTGATTGTTGTATCGCTTTTCAAGTAGGTTGTAGTAAGAATTGTTATACAAAAAATAACGGAAATTGCGCTTCTTATAATTTTCATTTTTTCTCCTCTAATTGAAGCTTTTTAAATTCAAACTAATGTTATGTTTACAACATATGTGGAAGAAACTCAAGCTGTTTGTCGACAACTTATTTCATGTAACTTCAATTGTTTCGCAACAAGGGGTTTTTGTGCTTGTTATTATTTTTACAGTGTTGTTATGTATTATTGGGACTCGTGCTGCTTTGTACTCAAGAATTTTTGTTGGTCGTGAAGTCCAGTTTACAATATGTTTTTCTCTAAAAATAATTCCGTAGTCACATGCTGCTAGATATTTGTAAATGTTTCTGTGTTTGATAGACATAATACAAGTTGTTTTTTTTGGAAGAGGTGTCTTTTTTAGTTTTTCTATGAATATATCGGTGTCGTTTGTGATTATAAGAAACCTTGTGTTTTTATTTTTTTTATATTGTGTATTAAAAAAAACGATTGTTTTGTCTGGGCATTGCCAAGGTTTTGCTGAGCCGTTATAACAGTACAGTGTAACGTCATCTGAAATGTGTAGCTTTTTTCTAATTGCTTTGCGCCACAATTGTTTTTGTTTTTCTGTTATGACTGTTGGAATATCATCTTTTGCTATGTAAATAGTGCTTTTTGGAACTTTGTATACAGACGTGAGATATTCAGAAAGAGCCTGGCTGACAGCTTCGACTTTTGTTGGAATTGTTTTGTGTGGTAAGTAGGCTGTTTTTTCTATTGAGCGACAGGCGTTTTCTTTAAACTTATGTAATATTTTTTTGATTATGTTCCAGCTTTTGTCATGCGTGTATGCGTATTCTTCTGCGATAATTGCCCTAGCCTGAAGGGTGAGGGCAATGCATTTTGACGAAACAGATTTTTTGCTTATCCAGCTGGCAAATGAGCACCGCGCTATAATTTTATAATTTTCAAAATGTTTTAGCTCTTTCTTTAGTTGTTGTATTGAATAAAAAAGAGCTGGTCGTCCAATAAATGGGGGGCGTTTAAGTTCAATATATTTTACCCCACTTGTTTTTGGTATTAGCTTTTCTATCGAAATTTTGGATAATTTTTTTGGTTCAAAACTAATAATGACAACGTCTGTGTCTATATTTTTTTTTTGCAAAAGTGGTCGCAGAATTTGGCCAGGAAAAATTGAACTTGTTATGCTGTCGTATACTATCCATATAACGAGATTTTTCATTATTTATGTCTCCAGTCATTTCTAAGTTTTTTTTAGTATAGCTGGTAATTTTTTGATCTCAAGATTACATTTGTGTATGTTCCAGAAGCAAAAATAAATTAAGGATTTTTATTATGAAGAAAAAATTGCGAGTTGGTCTTTTGCTTGACTCTTTTTATGTTGATGCATGGCAGTATAGAATGATTGAGCAAGTTATTAATCAAGGTTGCTCAAATATTGTTTTGGCAGTTATAAACGCAAAATCTAAATCAAAAAAAACTATTATAAGTGAGCTAAGAAAAAAGTCTCACAAAATAATTTATTTTTTGTATTCACGATTTGATCGGTTGTTTTTTAAACAAAGTCCGGATGCTTTTGCTAAAAAAAACTTAAAAGAATTAATTAGTGATGTTTCTGTAATAAATGTTGTACCAGAGCAAAAAAAGTTTGCTGACTATATTAATGAAACAGACTTAAAAACCATAAAAGAATCAGAGGTAGACATTTTGGTTCGCATAGGGTTTAGAATTTTGAAAGGTGAAATTCTTACTATAGCTCGTTATGGTGTTTGGTCATATCATCATGGTGATAACAAAAAGAACAGAGGTGGCCCTCCAGGATTTTGGGAAACTGTTTATAATTGGGATGTCACTGGTTGCATTTTACAAATTTTAAATGAAACTTTAGACGGCGGAATCGTTATTTATCGTTCATATTCAAGAACAGACAAGGTTTCGGTTGAGAGAAACAAAAATAATTATTTTTGGAAGTCGGCCTCATTTTTGTCTCGTGCAATAAGACGTTTGCATTTACTGGGAGAAGAAGAATTTTTTGAACAGGTAAAATCTATTAATAATGGTTTGGATTTTTATTCTGGCAAAATATTTAAGACTCCAAAAAATTTGCATGCTTTATATGTCGTGGCCAAGCAGGCTTACAAAATTATTGGGTGGGCAATTAGTAAAATCTTATTTGTGAATCAATGGTTTTTGTTATTTTTGCTTGGCAAAAAAGAATCGTTGGGTTTTTATAAATTCAAAAAAATTATTCCACCTAAAGATAGGTTTTGGGCAGATCCTTTTGTTGTAGAGAAGGACGAAAAATATTTTGTTTTTATTGAGGAGTTTCCATACAGAACAAATAAAGGGCATATATCAGTTTTTGATATGACAACAAAAGGAGCATATACCAGGCCAATCAAAGTTTTAGAACGACCTTATCATTTATCTTATCCATTTGTGTTTTGGCATGACAAAAAGTTTTATATGGTTCCAGAGTCAAACGATAACAACACAATAGAACTTTATGAATGTGTTGATTTCCCTTATAAATGGGAACATAAAACGAATCTTATGGAGGGGGTAAGTGCTGCGGATACAACACTCTTTTTTTATGAAAAAAAGTGGTGGCTTTTTACCGCGATAGAAGAGAATCAGGGATCGAACCATGATGATGAGCTTTTTTTGTATTATTCTGATAGTTTGTTTTCTAAAAATTGGGTTTCCCATCCTGCAAATCCAGTTGTATCCGATGTTAGAAGTGCTCGTCCTGCCGGAAAAATATTTGAAAGGGATGGGATTTTGTATAGACCTTCACAAGATTGTTCTAAATGCTATGGATACGGTTTGAATATGAACAAAATTACTGTTTTGACAGAAAAAAAATATGAAGAAAAAATGGTGTCATATGCTCATCCTAAGTGGAGCACAGAAGCCCTAGGGGTTCATAGCTTTACATATGAAAAAGGATTAACTATGATTGATGCATTTAGAAGACGATTGAGAATTTTTTAACAATATTCGACCAGAGGACTGCATGGAATATATTGTTTCGCTATTGGTTAGAAATGAAGTTGGAGTATTGTCGCGAGTTGCAAATCTTTTTGGCAAGCGAGGTTTAAATATAAACAGCATTTCTGCAGGCGAGACAGAAAACCCTTGTGTTACACGGATGACCATTAGGACTGAGGGTAATGCAAACGCAGGTGATGGGGTTATCAGCAGCTTAAAAAAATTAAGAGATGTCATAAAAGTTGTTGAGTATGTTCACGACAAGAGAATTGCAAGAGAATTGGCATTTATAAAAATGGAAAACAGTGATTTTTCTTTGAGTCGGGAAGTAGTCAAAAGTATCCATTCATTTCAAACAAAAATCGTGAGTATGACTGACAAGGACATGATTATAGAAGTTGTAGAAAATGAAAACAAGGTCGACTCTTTACTACAGCTCCTTGGTCAGTATCGAATAAAGGAGGTTGTTCGCTCAGGGCAGATAGCTATTTCTTTGTAAGGTTAACTTTTATTAGCAAATACCAAGAGATAGTGCTTTTGGTATTGCCATAGCAGTTCGTTGTTGGGCGTGTAACGTTTCTCTTTGGCGCATTTCACTTTGATAAGCTTTGGCAAAAAAGTCTAAGGTGGTGTCTATTAATTTTTGTATTTTTGCTGTTTCTTTCTCAATAATTTCAACTAAAACAGCTAGGCTGTTTAATTCTTCAGACAGAGGGTCTAGATTTTTTTCTTGTAACATTCCAATTAACTTATGTGCGTAAGTATTGTGTTTGTTTGAGTACCAGGTATATTTTCTCAATTCGCTCATGAAATCGTAGTGAGGGTACAGAGAGTGTCCATGCTTTTGTAGAATCATTTTTCGAATAGCTTTTTTGAGTCCAACCTCATTTTGTGTTTCGTTATTGTTTACTAACTCTATTAGGTCTCCGTATTCAGTTTGTGCTTCTAAAATTTCTTTAGCTGCTTTTTCGAGGTAGTAATTTATATCGCGGATTCGGCCTTCGTCGGATCTTTTCCAGATTTTTAGTGCGTCTAGAAGCCAAGTAATATTTTGTTGTGTTACTGTACAAAAGCCTGCTATACCAGAAAGGGTCGTCTTAAAAAACGTACCATCTATTATCGCAGGAAATATAACGTCCCTAGCAAGTTTTAAATTATATTCATCGTCCTCAAATTCTCTTTGCAGAAGAGAAATGTCCATTGGTGTTGAGCTGATATGGGCTACAAAAAATATGGATAACGATGCCAACAACAGGAGCTTTTTCATAGATATATTCTCCTAGAAACAATTTTAAAAGTTTCAATATTGTAGAGCAAAAGACAATCCGCTGTACAGAATTGAGACTCCATTTAGAAGTTTTTGTACAAAACAAAAATAGGAGCAGAAAATCTGCCCCTATTACTACATAGTCTATTGTATCATTTTTTTTTAATAACGCCAAGCCATGCTTTCTGTTGCTCTAGCAGATCGTTGCTGAACATGTAGCATTTCCCTTTGGCGCATTTCATCTTGATAAGTTTCGGAAAAAAGCTCCAGAGCTGTGTCTATCAATTCCTGAATTTTTGAAGTTTCTTGCCCAATAATTTCAATTAAGACAGCTTGTACCTTTAGTTTTTCATAGAATATAAGCTGGCCATTTTGTTTTTGTAAAAGGCCTGTTAACTTTTGTGCGTACGTATTATGTTTGTTTGAATACCAGGTGTATTTTCTTAATAGGCTTATAAATTCGTAGTGAGGATACAAAGAGTGTCCGTGCTTTTGTAGTATCACTTTTCGAATAGCTTTTTTAAGTCCAACCTCATTTTGTGTTTCGTTTGTGGATATTAGCTTTATCAGTGCTCCATATTCGGTTTGCGCGTCTGAAACTTCTTTGGCTGCTTTTTCTATGTAATAATCTATGTCTCTTATTCTTCCTTCGTTTGATCTTCTCCAAATACGAAGAGCGTCTAAAAGCCAAATTATATTTTGTTTTGTTACTCTGCAAAATCCAGACACTCCGGAGTGGGCAGCCTTAAAAAATGTACCATCTATTATTGCGGGAACCATAACGTCTCTGGCAACTTGTAATGACTCTACACTGTCATCAAAATCTCTTCGTATAAGAGAAAAATTCATTGGTGTTGCATTGATGTGACTTACAAAAAGAGTGGATAACGTTGCTAATAATATATATTTTTTCATAGTCTATTTTCTCTCAAATTGATGTTAAATGTTCCAATAATGAAGAACAAAAGACAAAGCAAATGTTGCTAACACTGGTACTTTGATATATTTGAATCCAAATAATTTATTTAGTATTACAAGGAATGTTAGCAAAATAAGAGCAGGATGCGCAATTATGATGAATGGCTCATAAAAAGCAAGCAACCAAGTAAGACCGAAATTGGATGAAAATCCTGTTGCGATCAGGGTTGATACAAGAGCCGTTGTGTATGAAAGTTTGTTTTTTGTCAGGCTTTGCAAGTATTCTGCAAAAACTGTGGCAAGAGCAACAACGGTTGAAAGACAAGCCATCAATACGGCAATACTAACAATGATAGAACCGGAGTTGCCAAGTATTTTAATGGAGATCGAGCTAAATACCTCTGCTTCGTTAATGGCTGATAAACTTTGTCCGTGAAATGCACCTATATAGCTAAGACCGATGTAAACCAGACTTAACAAAAATGTTCCAAGTGCACCAGCTTTAAAGCCCATAATTGCGAGCTTTTTAATGTCCGCTTGGCTTTTTACGTGAAGACTTTTTTTGAGCAAGCTTATGACTATAGATGAAAAGAATATTGCGCCAAAAAGATCTAGCGTGTTGTAACCATAAATAAAGTTTTTCCAAAATAATGTTCCAGAAGATATGCTTGAAACTTCTGTTGAGCCAGCTGTAAAGTATCCTTTTATGATGATAATAAACAATGATATCAAAAGCAGTGGGCTCATGACTTTGCCTAGGATATCAATTATGTTGCTTTCTTTGTAAGTTATCAAAAAGGTCAATGCAAGAAACAATATCGTGAATATTACTAGTGACATTCCAGGAATAAAAGGATCCAATAAAGCGTGAGATACTCCAACTATTCTTGGCATAACATATACAGGCCCTATAAATGTCAGGCATACAAATATTGCTATGGTACCGGGAATTTTACCTATTTTTCCAAAGAATTCTACATAGTCGCCTCTACATAAAATAATTGGGATTAGTCCAATGAGAGGTAGAATTGCTGCTGTTACTAAAAAACCAAACGTTGCAATTGGATAACTTGAACCGGCAATGCGTCCAACATTGATAGGAAACATAAGGTTTCCTGCTCCAAAAAGCATAGAAAAGATAGCAAGACCTGTTGGTATTAAGTATGACCCAACATTTTGTTTCATCGAAATTCCTTCTAGTTGTTCAAATAGATAAGCATCAAATCATCCCAATAATCTATGATTTTAATGTTTTTTTGAAA
>JABGSX010000008.1 GCA_018647505.1 bacterium
GGAAACCGTGGCAAAGATCACATTGGTCTTGTGTTGTTTTCTGACAAAATTGAAAAAGTTATTGCTCCAGGGAGAGGAAACCCACACATTCACTCAATTATGGAAACGTTATTTACCATCGAATCTGGTGATAGCAAAACTGATCTGAATGTACCGTTTTCCTACCTTGCATCGTCGAAAAAAAAGGGGGTATTGGCTTTTGTTATATCCGATTTTATTGGAGAGTCTTTCGAAAAGTCCCTAAATGTTGCACGAAAAAAGTATGAAATTGTTGCTATAAGATGCCTGGATAAGAATGAACAACATTTTCCAAATGTTGGAACGCTACGTGTAAAAGACATAGAATCTGGAGAGTTTGTCGAAATTGATACAGGCGCTCGTTTTGGCGAAGCTATCTCTGAGCGAATAAAGTTGCAGAATAAGATGTTTAAAAAACATGCCGTGGACGTTCTTAATGTTAATGTTTCGCAGTCTTTTATTGCCGACGTGGTCAAATTTTTTAGACGTCGTATGAGGTATTAATGAGTGAGCATACAGGACCAGATCAAGATACTATATATGACATTTACGATGTGTGGTTCGAACCATTTTGGCATACTTGGTGGTTTAAGGTTATTGTTGCTGTGCTGGTGGCTACGATATTAATTTTGTTTGCTTTTTTTGTGTGGAAGAAGTTTCTTAGAAAAAAAACCTTTTTGTGGGATTCTTGCCTGGAAGGTCTTGATAAAATTAAAGTGAATTATTTGCTTTCGGATGAAAAAATGCTTAGCAAAAAGCATAATAAGATGTATTATATTAATTTGATTGATTGTCTAAAATTGTATCTTTGTAAACGATATGGTTTTTCTAGTCTGGGTGACACTGATTTGGAAATGGTCGGAATATTAAGAAAAATGAATGTAGATAAATTTGTTAGTAATTCGGTTGAAAAAATTTTTGATGGTGCTATTTCTATTAAATTTGCGCAGCAGTCTGTTGTTAAAAAACAAATGGAGTCCGATTGGGATTGTGCAGTAAATATTGTGCGCAGCTCTATCCCGGATAAAGATTCGATATAATAATTGGGATTATTTGTGTTTGATGTGTCCGCAAATGTGCGGTCGGTGTATATTCACTGGCCATTTTGTCCTTATCGGTGTACTTTTTGTCCTTTTGTTGCTTTTTCGTCGCATGAAGAGTACATGGGGCGTTATCATGATTGTTTGTGCAAAGAGATTGAACGGTTTGAAACGTTAAAAGAGCGACAAATTGAAACTTTATACATTGGTGGAGGAACGCCAAGTACTTATCCTTCTAATTTGCTACTTGACATGTTTGGTAAACTAAGAGGTAAGTTTAACTTTTCCAAAATTAGAGAAGTAACTATCGAGTTAAATCCTGGAACAGTAGTTAGAGATGATTTGAAGTTGTGGTGTTCTTTGGGGATTAATCGATTAAGCGTAGGAATACAAAGTCTCAATGATAAAGTTTTGAGCACATTAAATAGGCGCCAAAAAAGTGAAGATGTTTATTCTTTGCTTAAAATGGCACCTATTTATTTTTCTAATATTTCGGTGGATTTGATAATCGGTCTTCCTGGGGTGTCTGACGACGAATGGAAAAAATATATGCGAGAAGTTGTTTCATGGCCAATTACGCATGTTTCTATTTATTTCCTTTCAGTTCACGAAGAGACAAAGTTGTATTTTGGAGTAAAGTCTAAAAAAATTATGTTGCCAACTGATGATAGAATTGTGTCGTTGTACAAGTGGTCTGCAGATTTTTTGGCGAGCAAGGGTTTTGAACGTTATGAAATTTCAAGTTTTGCTCGATCGGGTTATCAAAGCATTCACAATAAAATTTATTGGGATAGAGTTCCGTATAAAGCATTTGGAATAAGCGGTTGTTCTTTTGATGGAAAAACTAGATTTAAGAATGAAGCAAAGTTGGTTCCATATTTTGAAAAAATTGATCGTGGTGATGATACAGAAGTTTACAGCGAGGTTATAGAAAAAGAACAGGTTTTGCTAGAGATATTGATGCTTGGTCTTCGGCAAGAACGGGGCATAAGAATTAAAGAGATTTTGAGTTATTATAGCGAGCAAGAAAAGAAAGAGTTGTTGTCTCTTATTTCGGACCTAAAAATAAAAGGGTTTGTTGATTTTGATGGAAAGATTTTGAGGCTTTTTTCCAAGGGAATTCCCTTGGAAAATGAAATAGTACTAAAGCTTTTTCAGATAAAAGATGGTAGAAAAAATTTAAGTGATAGGTTTTAACGCTTATATAGAGAGGTAAAAAATACATGGCTAAACATGTTGGTATTAAGTTACCGAAAGACTTGATGGAAGTTCTAAAGAACGGAAAAACCGTTGCGGTTTTGTCGACTTTTTCAGAAAAAGGTTTGCCCCATACAACACCAATTCAGTGTCTTTATCCAAAGGGGGACGAAAGTATTTTGATATCCATACATAAAGAGCATACGGGATATCAAAACATGGCCTGGCAAAAAAAAGTTATGATATGTTTTATGGATGAACGTGATGTTGCATACAGTGTTTTAGGTCGAGCTGGTGTTGTCAGAGCCCCATCTGTTGTCCACCCGTTGATGAATGTTGTTCGTATTGATATTATTGACGTCAAAAGTGACGCTTCTGTTTTGATGCGAGTTGATTCTGGTGTTAGATGGAGTTACACTTCAAAGGAAGCGGAGGAATTGTCGGTTAGTTTGATGGATGAGCTTAAGGATTTGTCCGCGACGTTGTGATTGTGTATAACGGGTATGGAGACGGTTTTTATAAAGGAGTTAATAATGAGTTGGCTAAAAAAAAGCTTGGCCGCTGTTTCAATTTTGGCCTTTGTTTTTTTTGTTGAGGTGTCTTGTGGGGACAAGAAAAGTGATTCAACTGCTAAAGCTGCAACGCCTGTTGCTTCTACTTCAAAGGATGCTTCACCTAAAGATGCAACCAAAAAAACAGGTGATGCAAAAACCGATTCAGAAAATAAGCCAACTTCAAAAACAGATAATACTAATTCTTGGGGGGTTGTTGCAAAGACGTCTTCAGACGCAAAAGGTCCAGAGAAAGATTCTAAGTCAGACGTAAAGCCTGCGGACTTGTCTTCTGGCAAAAATAAAAAACCGGCTCCCAAAGACCCTTCTGCCGTTTCTTCTAATACAAGTGATTCGACAAAACCTGCTGCCAAACCGGCCTCATCTGTAACGTCTCCAGACAAAGACGCAGAGACTCTATCATCGACGGCTCCTCAGGCGAAGCCTTCTTCTTCAGATAGCTCTTCAGACACCCCCCCGGATTCTCCGCCATCTGATTCGGATGGGCCAAGTTCACCCGGTAAAAGTATACCTCCTGGTCCTTCAAAAGCAGTAGCTCCACCTTCTTCGGGTAGTGGTGGTGCTCCAGATTCTGATGACGGTTCCAAGGCCTCTTCAAGCAAAGACGGTGATGAGGTCAAAAAGGTTTCACAGAAAGAGGTTGACCCTGAAGGAATCGATACTATCGACATTGAAACTGGCGGAAATTGGTTGTTAAAAAGAGTCTGGTGGCAAAAGAGTGTTGATACTTTCGAAAAAATCAGAACATGGCTTGAAAAAGTGCTTGATAAACGTATGATTTTTTATACCAACAGAAGCAACTTGGATGCCGATCTAGACGCTTTTTACATAAAAATTGGTTTCGAACGTGGAGGGTTTGATGGACTAATGGACTCCCTTAAAAAGGCGTTGGATGATATTCGTCAGGAACAAGGGGCGTTGGATGTTAATGAGCGGAGTCTTCTTCAAAAAATTTCTAGCAAAAAAAATGATCTAGAAGCTTTGCATGGTGAAATCAAAGGACTTGGAAAACTGGACAAAGATATAGACGATGCCTTGTCAAAATTGCTTAAGTATGTTGATCAGTGTAGATCTTACGAAAGAGATGCATGGGATAAGTTGAAAAAAATTGGGCTTGTTCTAAGTGATCAGCAAGCAAAAAATCTTTTTTATCAGGTAAAAGGAGATCTGCAAAACATTCAGCAAATGCACAATCATATAACCCAGGCCTTTGCAAGCTATTTCAATCAAAGTGTTAAAAAAGCAAAAGACAAAATGACCAAGATCGAATCAGGAATGAAAGATCTAAAGGGCAAGGGTGTCGATCTTCAAAAACAGGTTGAGACTGTCAGAGCAAAAGCAGAAAAAGAAGAACAGGAAGATGCTGTAAAGCGGGCAGAAAAAGAGTGGACAGTAAGACAAAAAGAGCTTGCTGATAAAAAGAAAAAAGCCGGATTTATTATCAGAGTAAAAGATGTTGTTGTAACAGGTGTGAGCGCAGCATACGAAAAAGTTCGGGATTTTGTTGTACCCGTTGTCAAGAAGTTATATGGCGGAGCAAAAGGTTTGTTTTTGAGGGTCAAAAAGGAAGGTCTGCAGGAAGTAAAGGAATATAGCGAGAAACCAAAAGTAGATAGTACTATTAAATCACCACAAGTGACAAAAAAACATGCTGCTGATGATCATGCAAAAAAGGTTCATGATTTGGCTGATGATAAGGCTAAGCCGGTAGAAGTAACAAAGAAAATAGATGAACCGAAGCATTTAGTTCCCAAGCCAGATGTAAAACCGAAACTTGATAAATCAACTATGCTGCCTTCAATTGTTAGGCCAGCTGATCACACAGCCTTGCACCCATCTGTTCCAGCTCATATTGAGGGAGGTGCTTTGGGGGTTGGACCAATATCCGTGCCGTTATCTCATGATAGCAAGAGTAAACAAGAAGGGCTGTTGGGATCTCATAAAGACATTAAAATGCCCGTGGATTCTGGGCCACAGTCTTTAAAAAAGCCGAAGCCAGAGGCTGCCAAGTCGGCAGAGCCACTAGATAAACCAGGCTTGGCGGAGAAAAAAAATATAGGGGAGAGGCCTTCTTTAATAAAGTCTAAACAAATTGTGCCGTTACAAGGCTTGGCAGTGAAAAAAGATGCTAAGCCGGACAGTATTGTTTCCACTGAGAAAAAAGCTTCTGAGCCAAAAAAGGTCGTTGTGCCTAAAGTTGCGCCTAAAAAGGACGTTGAGCCAAAAAAACAGGATGACAAAAAGCCTGAAAAAAAAATAGATAACCACGGAGATGTGAAAAAGATTAGTGATGATAAACTGGCACAAAAGCCGGCACCAAGCCATTTGAAGATGGGAAGTCTTTCAACATTTTAAAAACTTTTAAAAAGACCATTTTAAAATTGGATTTTTGGTTGTTTCTGGTATAGTAATGTTTGCTAACACACTACGAATCTGTTAGCTTCTGTTTTTGATATTTGTGCCGAGGTGGTGAAATTGGTAGACACGCAGCCTTGAGGGGGCTGTGAGATAATACTCGTAGGGGTTCGAGTCCCCTCCTCGGTACCATTTTTAGGCGTAAAAAATAGTTAAGTCATTCTTTCTAGTTAAGAGGATATAGATGAAGAAGGGATTGCTGTCTTACGGTTTTATATTGTGGGTTATTTTGGCGAGTGCTGGTGCGTATTTATTATGGAGCAAATATGCAAAATTGCGCTTCGGAATAGATCTTGTCGGTGGCACGTACATTACTTTAGATGTTGGTGTTGAAAAAGCTATCCAGTCTAATCTAGAAGAAAGGCTTTTGTCTTTAAAAAAGAATCTTAAACGTAATCATGTTCCCGAGCCAGTTTCTGCAAAAATAGAAAATGGAACATTGACTCTCAAATTTGCATCTCCTGCCGATGTTCAAGCGGCTTCTCCTATTATAAAGACATCTCTGTCCGAACTTGAGCGAGATGTTCAAGGAAACTCATTCATAGTTAGGTTTCCTGCGAGTGTAGAGGAACAGCTTAAAGCAAATGCAGTTGAAAGTGTTCGTGATGTTTTAGATCAACGTCTTAATAAGCACGGTACATCGGAGGTGTTAGTTGCTACAAAAGGAA
>JABGSX010000009.1 GCA_018647505.1 bacterium
AAGTTTTTCTTCAGCTCCAACACGAACGTCATCGACACGCGCTGCGACCTCAGCTCTTTTCTCATCTGCCAATATACGGCCCTCTTCAAGTTTTTCTTCAACTCCAGCGCGCATATCACCAATCCTGTCTTCAACATCTGTACGAACTTGTCCAAACTCTTCGCCCGCCCTAGACTGCAACTCGCCAAGACCACTTTGTGCCATATCAGACAAACTCTGGCCTCCGCCAAATCCGCCACCAAAACCACCAAGTGAATCCATACCTAATCCACCGCCAAGACCACCGTCACCGCCGAATCCAGAAGATCCACCAAAACCATCATCTGAACCAAATGAACTAAACTGATCCCTTGTATCACTTACCTGGGATCTAGCATCATCAAATGTTGATCTTGCCCCAGCTCCAAAATCCTGCGCCTGGTCCCTTAAAGAACCAATGTCCCCAGTAATATCCGATTTAAATTGATTAACACTATCCATAGGTACAAAATCACTCAAACTTGGACGGTCAAACGCCGGTGGTTTAAAATCTTCTTTAGCCTGCGCAACCCTATCCCGGAAGCCCTGTTTAACCGAATCAACCCTGCCAGTCACAGAGTCCCTTGCACTACCAATACGCCCAGAAACATCGGCTTTGGCACGTGAATACTCACCCACCGCAGCGTCCTTAACCCCGGAACCAATAGCAGAGCCCATATCTCTTAGCGATAATGGGTAGACATTACTTACTTGCAAACCTATTAATAAAATAGAAACGAAAAACAATTTCAGAAACTTCATGACACTCTCCTTTTTTTCAATAAGGTATCCTTTCCTATACTCTCAGGGTACCGAAATGTTTTTCTATTTGTCAATAGTTTTTTGATTCTATGCTTTTAAAAATAGCACAAAAAAAGAGGCGCATTTTAAATACGCCTCTAAAAGTATCGGTAGTATAAAAATTTAATTATCGTTTCATGTCTTCTATTAACATATCAATAAGAGATTGCCCAACAGAACTGTTCATAGGAAACTCAAGATAATTTTGCCTGGCTCGCTCTTTAAATCCTGCAAAGCCCCTTGCCATTCCTTCTTCTACTAATCTTTCTTCTGCGCGTCTAAAAAAATCAGCTTTCGACCAAGCTTCTTCTACTGCAGCCTCTCTTGCAGGTCCCGCAGCACCATCTTCAAATGCAGCCTCTGCTCGCGCTGCTTCTTCAGCAACATGGGCTGCACGGTCAAGACGTCTCGCTGAACCAATCGCCATGTCCAAAGCCCTAAGGTGTCTTGAATGTACTCGCCTTCTCATAGCAGTCAATCTTTTAATAAAGTCAGCACGGGCTTCATCTCTACCCTGTATCATATCAAGCTCACCAAGTTCTTTACTCTGTGCCGTTTTTGCAAATCTCGAATCAGCCTCTACTCTAAGGCGCATTGCATCTAATCTTTCTTGCTCAAGTCTGGCAACTCGTTCTTTAATTGTTTCTTTTCTTTCTCCACCTCTTGCGGCACCTAATTCTCTTAACTCTCGTTTTACTCCATCTCTACCACCTTCATGAGGAAGAAAAGATGTTCCTCTTGCTACGCTCAGATCCCATTTTTTACCCTTATAGCCACCCTTTGGTGCTGGTGCAGCCTCTTCACGAGCTCCACCTCTTTCAAACCTTGCGGCCAATGCACTAACACTACCGCCTCTTTTTTCACCAGCAAAAGCCATTCCGGACGAGGCCAATAAGGCTAATCCAATAATTTTTTTTATAAACATTTTCATGGTATAGACCCTCCGTACATACATTAATAAATCATAATCTCTAGGCACCAAATTAATTTTGATACCATACACTAAATGTAATATAAAAATTACAACTTGTCAAGAAAAAATGGTGTTGAAAAAATTACAAAAAATTGCAAAAAAAAATCTATGCTATAACCTACTGAAAACAATTTTATATTGAATTCACACAAAACACTACACAATAGAAAGGATTTGTGACTATGAAAAAGACAATGTATTCAACAATGCTTGGCCTTACGTTGTTGGCTGCACACACCGTTGTTAAAGCTGACGAACCTAATGCGCAAGACATTGCCGCAAACCAGCGTCTTTCTGGAATTTACTCATCAATATGGAACGGCACACGAAACCAACTTAGGCTAGGACAACACAAAATTGATGAACGTTGGAAAAAAGATGCTGGCATCCGAGTGTACTCTTTGGACATATCTATAAGGATTGTCGGTGAACCTTATTACAGACTTGCTCTTGTTCTAGACACACTTAAAAGAATAGAACCTGCGCAGTATTGTCTAGACCCTGAATGGTTGCACATCACAATACTCTTATTAGACCTTGGAGACTCCGAAGAAACAGAACCTGCACAACTTGACCAAATGCTAATGGAGAAATATGGAGATATTCTTTCTCGCGCTCTAGCAGAAACACCAAAATTTGAAATTCAATTCAAGGGTATAGCAGCTACGTCTGGTGCTATAATTGCACAAGGATTTGCAGGAACAGCAATTTACTCGATGAGAGACGCCATTAGAAAAGAACTTTCAGCCGAAGGAATAGTACTTGGCAAACAAACTGGTCTTACACATTCAACCTTGGTTCGCTTTATAGAGCCCCTTAACAACCCAACCGAACTTGTACGAGCAATTAATATACTAAACAACGCAGATTTGGGTTCATTCCAAGTTGATAGAATTTCATTTGTCGCACATGACTGGATTCCACAAGAAAACGGATATGCGACTCTTAGAAAAACACCAATTAGATCCTTTGAATTAGTTTAAAAAATAGCCCCGGTTTTTTCAACCGGGGTATTTTTTACCATTCGTACGCGCCCCACTGTTTTTCAATAAAAGCTCTGTTGTCATAAACAACGTCACCAACCAAAAAATCAACCATTTTAATTGCTACGCTTTTATTAAACCTCTCACCTGAATAATAATGGGTTATAACCTCTGTAAACTCTTCTATTACGGAATCCAATGCCAACAGCGGTGTTTGCAAATCAAGATTTTTAAGTAAACGCTTTCCCGCCGTTTTTGCATAGTCATTAATTTGCCTATCCCCCCACATTGAAGAACTTCCTAACAACGGAGTTGTTGAATATTCAAATGAATAACTTTTAAAAAAAATAGGTGTTATAAATAAAAAAATAACCACAAAAACTGTTTTATCCATATTCTCCCTTTCTAAAGAATTTTAATTCAATTTATTTAAGTTAAACAAGAAACATTTCTTTTTACAATATATTGGTAAAAAGAAACAAAAAATGGTAAACATTAAATTATTTTTGTTGTAATTTTGTAACTTATAGACAGGAAATAAACATGAAAAACGGTGCGGTTAAAATTTTTACGTTGGCACTATTATGTTTCGGTAGTTTGATGGCAATAGAAAAAACAAGTAAAGACATTTTTGGAAAATGGCAAAAAACACAAAGGGTTTTTGACCGTGTTAACATCTCAAAACAAAAAGATTTATTTTCTCACAAACAATTTGATTCTAAAAAAGCAGAAGGACCATACGAACAATTGGAACAGCTACTATCTAAGTCTAGTTCTTTTGATCAAATTGAAAACAACTTAAATGACCTTATAGAACAAATAAAAACTATTAAAGATTTTGCCACAGACAAAACAAATAAAAAAGAAAAAACAGAAGTATTCAATGACGTTCTTGCACGTTATTTGGTTATTTTTGATACTGTTTTTAACAGCACTGACTATTACGGAATAAAAAGAAAATTTATATTTAATGTTGCAAACAAATTTAGCCAATATTGTTTTGCCCCAAATACAAATAAGTTTTTTAAAGTACTTCTAAATAACAACAAATACCACCCTATTGTAAGAATGCTTTACGCAATTATATGGAAGCATTTATCAGGAATAGGCTGGTGCCATTGGAGCCAAGAATGTCTGTCGAATATTAAAAAAAAGACCAAACAAAAGCATGAAATTGTGTACATTGCAGGAGGAAGCGATATATACCAACTGCTTACTAATGGAGTTTATAATATAAGAGTAATAGATCCACAACTTACAACACAGCCAAAATATTATTCAGAAGGATGGACATTTCTTATTAATGGAAATGTTGGTGACACAATAAAAATACCAGAGGCAAATCTCATTTTAACCAGAATAAGCCAAACCAAAACAGAAAAAACATTTAAAGCTCCGGTATCTAGAACAGAAAAAGAAAGCATCCCAGAAGAAACAATTGTATGGAAAATCTCAAACATACAAAATCCAAAAAATAAGCTTGGGAGAGTTACGTTCGAACGAAGATTTGCAATACAAAAAGACTTTGAAATTGCACCACAAAAAACAATATTGCTCTCCTTTAACGAACTTTACTTTATTGCGGCTCCAAGCAATTTTGAAGGGTGGGGAATTGATCCAGATAAATTTGATAGAAATATACAATTGTACATAAAACAACTACACCAGCCGATTAACAAAAAAATGGTTTTAAACATGACAGATGCTATAAAAAGTAAATTTAGCTTCATAAAGCTTGGTACAAACACAGTTTTTGCACCAGGACACTAATACAAGTCAAACAGGTAATAAAGATGAAACGTTGTATAGTAAAAGCATTTACTTTAGCTATATTGTTTTTATATTCGTTCACAACAATTGCGGAAGAAAAAACAAGTCAAGAAATCTTTGGAAAATGGCAAAGAACACAAAGGGTCTTTGACTATGTTAATATATCAAAACAAAAATATCTTTTTTCTCATAAAAACTTTAAATCTAAAGAGCCAGCCGGACCATATGAAAAATTAGAACAATTACTATATAAGCCTAGCTCATTTGATTTAATTGAATACAATTTAGACGACCTTATAGAACAAATCAAAAACATTAAAGAATTTGCTTCAGAAGAAACAAATAAAAAAGAACTATCTAACGATGTTCTTGAACATTACTCCGTAATTTTTGATATAGGCTCGACTAAAATTGGACAAATGGTTTTTAACAAAACAAACTTTTACGAAAGAAAAAGACAGTTTATATTCAACATCGCAAACAAAATTAGCCAATACTGCTTTAACCCAAGTACAAATAAATCTTTTAGAGTCCTTTTAAATAACAATAAATATCACCCTATTGTACGAATGCTTTACGCTATTATGTGGAAACATTTTTCAGGAATTGGCTGGTGCAATTGGAGCCAAGAATGTCTGTCTAATATTAAAAAAATGGCCAAACAAAAACATGAGACTGTATACATTGCAGGAGGAAGCGATATTTACCAGCTTCTTATAAACGGAATTTACAATATAAGAGTAATAGATCCGCAGCTTAAAACACAGCCAACATATTACTCAGAAGGATGGAGTTTTCTAATTAATGGAAGTATTGGCGATACAATAAAAATACCAGAGGCTGATATAATTTTAACCAGAATAAGCAAAACTAAAACAGGAAAAATATTTAAAGCTCCAGTGTCTAGAACAGAAAAAGAAAGTATCCCAGAAGAAACAATTGTATGGAAAATCTCAAACATACAAAATCCAAAAAAAGAACTTGGAATACTTACATTCGAACGAAGATTTGCAATACAAAAAGACTTTGATTTTTCACCACAAAAAACAATTGTGCTTTCATTTAACGAACTTTATTTTATTGCAACTCCAGAGAACTTTGAAGGATGGGAAATTAATCCTGATAAATTTGATAAAAACATACAACTATATATCAAACAACTACACCAACCATTTAACAAAAAAATGGTCTTAAATTTAACAGATTCTGAAAGAAGCCAATTTAGATTCATAAAGCTTGGTTCAAACACAGTTTTTGCACCGGAACACTAATGACACAAAGAAAAGAATAAAATTGAAAAGCAACATAAAGTTACTTTATATAATACTTATACTAGTCATCTCTACCATTTGCGCATACATTTTTTGCAATAAACCAATAACAAAACAAGCGAATGAAATATTCAGAAAAACTTCTGGCAAACATATTGTTATTCCAAATATTAACATTGCAATATGCGCACAATATTCCAATCCGCAAAAATTTACTAACTTTGCATGGCCCAACACAACCGGAGATGACTTAATTTTATACCTTCAAAAACCATACATATTCGACAGGCTCGAAAACAATACAACAAAGTTTGTAAAATCTCTAATGAAAAGCAACTTTGCTACTGAAAGTTTAAATAATCAAGAACTTGCAGAACCTATTAATGTCACTTTAAAAAAGTATGACTTAGTTATAGAGACCTTGTGCAAAATATCAAACAGCTCTCTATCTTTTCCCATTTTACTTTCTATAGCAAATAAATTCTTTGAATTTTGTTTTGATAATCATAGCAATAAATTGTTTATTGAGCTTATCAACAACCCAAAGTATCATCCTATTTTGCGGTTTATTTACACCACAATGCAAAAATATTTGGCTAGCACAGGATGGCGTTTGTGGAATTTGCAATGCATAAAAAATCTTAAATCAAACAGCTTAAATAAAAAAGAAATCGTTTACCTTGCTGGCGGAACAGATATTTACACCATGCTTGAATGTGGCATATACAAAATTCGGATTATAGACCCCCTTTTCCCAACGCAAAACAAATTTTACGCACATGACTGGAAGTTTTTAATAAAAGGTAAAATAGAAGACAAAATTATTTTTCCATTCAAAACAAAACCAATTGTCTTAAAACGCGCAAAATATAAGAAAATAAAAAACTCATTCTCCGCAAAGCTATCAACAAATAAAACAGAAATTTTCAACAAAAATATAACCACGTGGAATGTGTTTGATGAAAAAGAAAAGAACCTTTTAGGCTCAGTAACATTTGAACGCAGATTAATTACACAAAACGATTTTAAACCTTCCCCTGAAAAAACTCTTTTAATATCATTTAACGAATTATTTTACACAACACCTTCCGTGCGATCTGATTCATGGGGAATTGACGCACATAAATTTCACCCAGAAACAAAACTATACATCAAACAACTTTGCAAGCCTGTTACAAAAAATATTTTGTGCAACTTTTCTTACGCAATAACTCAGAGAAAGTTTACTTACATAAAACTTGGAACCGAAATAAATTAGGAAACATTTTGGATTTAAAAATTAAGGATCTTACAAAAATTCCAGGTGTTGGAAAAAGTATAGCACAAGATCTTATAGACCTTGGAATAAACCAAATTGCAGACTTAAAACAGCAAAATCCAGACCAAATGTATCAACAACTATGCAGGCTAAGAGGATGCCACATAGACCGATGCGTTTTATACGTTTTTCGTTGCGCAGTTTACTTTGCAAGTGAGCAAGAACATGACCAAGAAATGCTTAAATGGTGGAACTGGAAGGACAAATAAAATGAAGATTATAGATCTTAGCCAAACTTTTAAAACAGGAATGCCCGTTTTTCCAGGAGAACCAGGAGCAACACTAGAAGAGTATGCAAAAATAAATACACACGGCTATAGCAACCATAAACTTTGTATTAACATGCACACAGGAACTCACATAGACGCCCCAGGACACATGCTAGAAAACGGAAAACTTATAACCGATTTTCCTGCTTCAAAATTTATAGGTCAAGGTATTTTGCTAGATGCTCGTGGAAAAAGCACTCTTGATAAATCGATTATAAACAAAAAAATCCCCAAAAATAGTATCGTTCTATTGTTTACGGAACATGACCAGTTTTTCGGACAAGACAAATACTATTCAAAACTTCCGCCAATACAACCCGATTTGGCCGAAAAGCTAATTCAAGCAAATGTTAGCGCAATAGGAATGGATATGCCTAGCCCAGACTATGCACCATTTGATGTTCATAAACAACTTTTCAAACGCAATATTATTCTTATTGAAAACTTAACAAATCTAAAAACTCTGGTTAAGGTAGAACTTTTTGATATTATAGCACTACCAATAAAGAGTGCAACAGGAGGAGCTCTGGCCAGAGTTATCGCAACAACAAGATAAATACATTGACAAATATAGCAAACAAAGTACAATTACAAATATAAATTACCAAATATAAATGGAGGTTATATTTATGTTTAAAAATGTACTTAAAATTACGTTGCTTTTTTCAGCTATCTTAGGGACTCAAAATCTTATTCCATCTGCACCACCCGCACCAACAGAAACTCCCGCAGCAGGGTCAGCATTCTTATCTATCGACGATCTTATGGCGAACCATTTAAAAGGACGAGCAGGGCTTAAAGAAAAAATTAAACAACCTGAAGTAAGAGCTGACGTTGAAAGATTAAAACGTCTAATGGAAAAAATCCGAAACATAGAAACTCTTTTGGCACTAGACTGCCTAGAAAAAATAACAATCATAGAATCTGAACTAGAAGAAGAAGACAATGATACTGTAATTGCAGAAAAATCAGCAAAAATTGGGGCCTTGATAGAAGAAGGGAAAAGAACGTCTTTCATGTTTAGGTCTAAGACCTTTGAAATTTTTACTGATTGGTTAATGTTAATCGGTTTTAATAAAAAAGTTAGAGAATATCTTGCAGCTGGGGCCCTTCTAGAAATTGATACACATATCGAAGAAAATGAACAATTATTAGAGGCTATTTTAAGAATTGGGGGAAAAGCATTGTTAAACGCACAAACCCTTGAAAAAAAATTAGAAACAGCAACAGACTTTGAGGCAACCGTTCTTTCTATGTTAACCCTAACTGTAAGCATTAATGGGCAACTTCCAATTATGGCCACCCTTATAAAAGACCCAAAAGCATCTGCAGAAACTAGAGGTTTAGGTATATCTAAAAGCTTATTAATAACAATCGCAATTTCAGAAGACCATGAAACAAAGTTCATGCTGCAAAGCATAGGAAAATCACACCCACATCTTCATAGATACATATCGACACAAATAGAAGCGTTTAATACCTTAAAAGGTGATGCCATAAAAATTGCTGAATAATATAATGAATGTAAAAGGTCACGTTGTCGCGTGACCTTTTTTTTTATACAATCTTTTTATAATCAAATAATAACTTTGTACTCACGGAGTAATTATGCTTATACAAAAATGGCACTCATGGCTGGATATGCCAAAATTTTGCGAACAATGGCACAAAGACGATATCGCCGACGAACTACAAGAATTAAAAGAAGCCTGCGGCTTTTTTAAACGATGGAGCGAAAAATCTGACGTTGTTTATACATATACTCGAGCAAAATGGTCCGGATATAAAAATTTTAAATGCCCTCTTAATTTTTTTGAATATATATTTGGTCTTTTATATATGTTTCCAAAATATACTCTTCGCTTTCTTTTCTTTTTACACGTTGGAAAATGCATAGACAAAACAAAACGAGTTAAAGGAATAAGAAACCCAAAAAAACCAAAAAAGTTATACGAGATGGCCAAGGAAAATAAAATTGACCCAGAGCTTTTTGTAAAACTTTGCCAAAAAAAACTAAAATATTGGCCTCTATTGCCCTGAAATTACATAAGTCGTTGTACCTATTATTTGAACATGCTATTATTCTCCAAAGTAGTAATATTGTTTAATTATTTAGAGTAGTTGTACGGTACAGATGATTATAAGTTTGGGATTATTAATACGTAGTTTTTGTATTGGTTTTGTTATTGCAACACCTGTTGGAGCAGCAAGTATTTTGTGTTTACGCAGAATCTTAACCCAAGGTTATATTGTTGGTTTTTTATCGGCACTTGGAATTGCCATTGGAGATCTTTTTTATATCTCTGTGGCCGTTTTTAGTTTAAACGCAATTTCAGACCCAATAATCCGCTATCAAGCATTTATAAAGCTAGCAGGCGGAATTATATTAGTTTTTATAGGTACAAAAATTTTCTTGAAGGTAAAAGCCGTAGCGGCATGCCCACTATACGGAATCAATTATTTTCACGCATTAACATCAACATTTTTACTTACTATCTCAAATCCATTTATTATTATCTTTTTGGCCGCAATTTTGACAAGCATCGGGATACAAGAGGCGCCAGACACAATAATTGATTCTGTTACATTAATAAGTGCCGCTTTTGCGGGATCAATGTCATGGTGGGTAATTATCATTGGCTCAGTACTTTTTTTCAAGTACCAACCAAATCCAAATACACTTAAAATAATTAACAAAGTTTCAGGAGCTTTGCTGTCTATTGCAGGCCTTCTTTTTATTATAAAAAGCATGATATCATTCAATTATATTCCTAGCATTTAAAAAGGCCTCGCTAATTAGCAAGGCCTTTTTAAATGCTAGGAATATTCCAAAATTTATTAGTCTCTTCGTCTTCCAAGCAAACGAAGCAAAAATAGAAATAAGTTAATAAAATCAAGATACAAAGTTAAAGCCCCTAAAAGAGCAACTTTTGAAAGATTCTGCCCAGAACCATACAGCTGCATATAAAGACGCTTGATTTTCTGAACGTCATATGCTGTTAATAGACTAAATACAATAACACCTATAAATGAAATCATATATTCAAACTGCGCACTACGAAAGAACATGTTTACAAATTGGGCAATAATTAAACCAATTAGAACCATAAAAGAAATACTCCCAACACTGGTCAAATCAGCCTTGGTGAAATAACCATAAATGGAAAGCGCTGCAAACATACCTGCTGTTGTTAGAAAAGTAGAATAAATTGATGCCTCAGTGTATATAAAAAAAACAGATGCTAAAGTAACCCCATTTAAAAATGCATATGTCATATAGGCTATAACCGCCGTGGAATAATCAATTTTTTGAATGGCCGCGGATATAAAAACGACAAGACCCAACTCTGCCAACACAATGACCATCAATAACAACGGATTGGCAACAAGTTTCAAGAAAAAATCAGTTGTGCTAATGTAGTACGCAACGGCCGCAGTCATTGCCAAGGCAAAAGACATCCAACCGTATACCTTTTGCATAAATTGACCAACTGTTTGTTCCATTTGGTATTCTGAATAACGCATAAGAAACTCCTTATAAAAACATATTTTTAAAGCCTAATATTATAATTTTATTTTATCATGAGACCCTAAAAAACAAAACTTTTACAACAATTATAAGAGCAACCTCTTCTTTGACATAGAAAAAGTAAATGTAATATAATAGGAACGTTGTTATGGCGTCTAAAATAAACCGTTTCAAATAAAGGAGTCAGTTATGAAAAAAAGTTTAGTAATTTTAAGTATTGCGCTGCTTGTGCTTGCAGCAAATTATTCTGATAATAAACGCTCAACAGAAAAACGCCCAAAACCAAGCGTCAATTTCAGTGGAACAGTTACAGACGTCTCAGGAAAAACAATGAAGGTTAAAAACTTGGTAATAGACAGACAACATGAACAAATAAAAGTATACGGACCGGGAGTATATGATCCCAAGCATCCAACAGTTCTGAAAAAAGATCCTGAGCACCAAAAAACACTGTTAGACTTAAACGAAGTAAAAATACTAGAAAGAGATAAAAAAGATTCAAAAGTTGTTTATCAAGGTGAAGGCCAAGGCAAAAAAAAATACGTTAAAATTATTGTAACATTCACAGATGGATCTGTTAGAAATTATTTGGCAAAAACGAGAACCCCAATACATTGCGATGAAGATCTTAAATCTGGTCCAAATGAAAAGCAACTTTCCTTTTTAGGAATTGATAAAATAGAGATTGAAAAATATAAAGCTAGCGATAGCGAGGATAAAAACTAAACAACGGTAAGGAAACGCAATGATAATATCAATAACAAAAGATAATATTGAAAAAGAAGTTACAAATTCAAAACTTCCAGTTGTCATGGATGTTTACGCTCCTTGGTGCGGACCATGCCAACACATGCTTCCTATATTTGAAGAATTAGCAAAAGAGATGGAAGGCAAGTGTATTTTTGTAAAATTAAACGTAGACGAAGCACGAGACCTTTCAATTCAATACGGTGTCACATCAGTTCCAACTTTCATCTTCATTAAAAACAATGAAGTCAAAGGCCGAGACACAGGCTATAAAAGCAAAGAGGATCTAAAAGAAATTGTAGAAAAATTCATTGAACAAAATTAAGAAGACTAAGGGCCGCTTTCCAGCGGCCCTTAAATAATACAAAAATTTTATAATTTTTTATCTTGGATCTTTACACCCATTGCAACCAATTTATCACGCATTTCATCTGCTAGTGACCAATTTTTGTCGTTTCGAGCCTGCTCACGATCATCAATAAGTTTTTGAATTTCTGGTGTTATTTTTACAACTTTTTCTTTTAGTTGCTGCAACGGAAGACCAATGACATCAACCAAGAATGTTGCAACTGACTGTGCCTTCATTTCGTCTTTTTCCAAAGAATCAAGACTTTCAAACAATACCCCAAATGCACCAGGGGTATTTAAATCATCTAGTAAAAATTCAAGCATTTTTTTTACCGTCTCAGATTTTAACATAGTATCTTTGTCGACTACACTTTTCGCATAAGGACCAAGCACTCGAACAAGTCGATTATAACTTTTAGCCAGTGATTCTATGTCGTTTAATGAAAAATCAACCGGCGCACGATACTGGTGAGAAAAAAAATAAAAGCGTAATAAAATTGGATCATATTCCTTAAAAAGATCCGATAAGAAAAAAACATTACCTAAAGATTTTGACATTTTTTCATCTTTAAGCCGTATAAACCCGTTGTGGACCCAATAGCGAACAAACTCTCTACCAAGCAAGCCTTCAGATTGTGCAACTTCATTTTCGTGGTGAGGAAAAATCAAATCTCGGCCACCACCATGAATGTCAATTTGTTCTCCCAAATATTTCAACGCCATTGCAGAGCATTCTATGTGCCATCCCGGACGACCATATCCCCAAGGACTTTTCCAAAAAGTTCCCTCTTTTTCTGATTTCCACAAAGCAAAATCTAATGGATTTCTTTTTTTCTGGTCGACCTTAACCCTTGCTCCAACTTGCAAGTCTTCTGTTTTATGCTTTGACAATTTTCCATACTCAGAAAAGCTTTCAACAGAAAAGTAAACATTACCGTCAACCGCATAAGCCTTTTCTGCGTCGATTAACCCTTGTACAAAATCTATAATTTCTGGAATATTTTCTGTAACTTTTGGTTGATAATCTGGAGTCTTGCAGTTGAGATCCAACATATTTTGCTTATACAAATTAATAAACTTTTCTGCAATTTCTTTGTACCGGCTACGATCTCCAAACTCCTGCTTGGCTTTGTTTAAAAGCTTATCATCAACATCGGTAAAATTTCTGCAATAAGTAACCTTATAACCTAGAAAAGACAACAACCTATATAACAAATCGAATGCAACATAACATCTACCATGACCAACATGGGTTTTGTCATATGGAGTTACTCCACATACATACATGCCTACATGTCCCTGTTTTATTGGCTTAAATTCCTCTTCTTTTCCGGAATACGTATTGGTTAATTTTAACATTTTTCTACCCCTATGGGTTTTCATTTTGTATATAATTACATTTACACAAGCATACATTTTTTTTGAAATTTTGAATACGAACCAACGACGAGCACAGACATTATTGCATGTACACAAAAACGCGTTATTTCCTTTTGAAATTAAAGCGGTAGCAAAAAAACAAAACCTGGATAAGGTTGTAATTTATTGTTAAATTTATTACTGGACTTAAGAATTTATTTTTTGATTATTCAGATATGGTGGAGGTTATATCATGAGGTTATCACGTCTTTTATTATTGAATTTATTATTCGCAATGTTATTTACAACATCCGCAGTTCCAGCACAACAAAAATCTACTCTTAGAGGACTTTTTGTATCTGCACTCGTCATAAGTGCAGTTGGCACAGCGGCAACAACCGTTGCATACATTAAAGGCGACGAAGCACGTAGAGGGAAAATTAAGGCGGGTCTTCGTTCAGCCGGAGGAAAAATTGCACGATTAACTGATCTTACTCTTTACGGAATAGGCAAAGGAACACACAAGCTTAGAATAGCTCTAGGTTTTGTTCCAGAAGGTGTAGAAGAACTCCATGAAGCAGCAACAGTAGCATGTGATCATGCAGAACAACTTGAAGAACTTCGAGCCTTGAAAGCAGCTGATACCAAACAAAAAGAACTCATCGGACAACTTCAAGAAGCGATAAGTTCATTAAGAGCTCAAGCCACAAAACACACAGCAACAGCTGGCTTAGCAGGTGATACATCTGCCTTACTACAATCACAAGAAGAAACAAGACGTGCGAATGAACAACTTGATGTATTATCTGAAAGGCTTAGAGTCGCCACCAGAGCAAACGAAACTCTAGAACAACAAATAGCAAAAAAAAATGCCGCAATCACCAGGCTTGGAGCACAAATAAGAGAATTAAAAATAGCGCCCAAGACTAGGCTCGCTGAAACAATGCCGGCCCCTCCTCCTGTAGCCACAGGAACACCACCAGTAGTTACTCCAGCAAAACCCACACCACAACCAAGGGCTAGACAAAGAAGAGCAACCGTAGCAACAGTAGCGCCATCATCAACTTTGGGTAGCTTAATAGCTTCTGAAGCAAGGAAACTTATCGCTATAGTTGAAACAGCAAAAGAGAATAATAAAACGGATCTTACACCTCTTGAAAAATTTGAAACAGAAAACATTGGGTACCAAGGAGCTTTAAAATCTTTAGTAGAAGCAATGTCAGCATGGAACAGCGCTGAAGGCATGGTAACAAAAATGCAAAAAAAATCTGCTGTCCAAAGAACCGCCAGCTCAGTAATTACTGAGCTAGACCGCATTGCTTTGCGTGCCAGCAGATAATAGAATTAACATAAAAAAATAATTTAATTTGGGAGGCTTTAAGCGCCTCCCCTTTTTTTACACTCTTACGGATTGTCACATTCACAGGTTAAAGAACTAAGGTGTTATTTTCTATTTGACAATTTATGTTTTTTATTTATACTCAGAAATATAGAGTTAAAGAATCTGTTTTTAGTATTGTTTTGTACTTATTTTATATCTTGGAGGTTATAAAATGTTTAATTTTAAATCACACTCATTATTAGTATTATTGTTACTTGGTGCCTTGCCAGCTGGCGCAGCAGCACCAAGACAAAGGTCTTTTGGTCTTAAAGAAAGCGCTCTATTGGGAGCCGGTGTAACAGTTGGAATGCTTGTAAAGCACTTTTTGTTTCCTAGCAAACCAAAAGTTGAAGTTAGAGAAGTTGAGAAAGAAGTTTTTGTAGATAGACCTGTTGAAGAAGTTCTTACTGCAGATGGCTTCGCCCAAACTGACGAGAATGAAGAATTAAGAGAATTAAAATTGGCTCAAGTAAGAGATACTTTAGAGCTTCGTGAAGCTTTAGAAAGAGCCGAAAAAGCTTTAGCACAAACACAATTAACAGGATATTTTTCAACGATGGAAAGAGTCGCTAGAAAAGAAAAAGCACATCAACTCAGACGCGGATTTCAAGCATTTAAAGATCATGCTCAAGCAACAAGGCTACAAGAACTTACAGCTAGATTTGACACTGAAATGGACGCGCAACAAGCAGCTTTACTAGAAAAATTAGAACTGGTTAAAGGACGCCTTGCAGGAATAGAAACAGATGTCGCACGAGCCCTTCCACCAGTTAAGGCTTTAGTTGAAAGGCTACAAACAGAAGTTCAAAGACTTTCAACAGCTCTAGGTACAGAAGCAGCCGCTCGAAGGCTTGCTGAAACTACAGCGCAGGAAACAATGGATAGAGAAGCCGCTGCAAAAGAAGAAGCCTCAACAGTTCAAGAAGAATTACTTGCAAAAATTGAGCAACTTAAACTAGAAGTCGCCGAACTTACACAAGAAGCAAGACAAATGGAAATTGCAAGACAACGTTATGAATTAGTTATGAAAAGAAAGTGTTTTGATGGCTTTGTACAAAATTTAAGACTCGCTAGAGAAGAAGCAAGAAAAACTGCATTGGCGCAAGAACTCTCTAATAGACATACACTTGCAAGAACATTTGGCGCATGGGCAAAACTTCCAGAAACTAACAGGGAAGAAACAAGAAGAACCGCTCAGTTGTCAGCGATTGCTACAAGAACAGAAGCAAAATTATTATCAAGTGTATTTGCAACATGGAGAGCACAAATTGCAGCAGCTAGAACAGCCACTGAAACAGATGCAGTATTGCCAGAAGATTCTCCATCAGCAGAAGCGCTTGTACTTGCAGCAAAAGAAGAAGAAGCTAGATTGAGAGAATTAGAACTTGCAACAGCAGCAGAAGCAGCCACAGAGCCTTCAGAAGAAAAAGTGGCAGAAGCCACAAGAAAAGCTGCTTTGGCAGAGAGAATGTCCAGATTAAGCACAGGTGGTACTCCAGTTGTTGATCCTACAAGCGTAAGGCTTAAATCATGCGTACGACGCAGAGAAAGCTCTGTTGGCATTAGACACGCAAAAATGGCAGCACTACAAGGTCTTGTAGAACAAGCAAGGGATAACTTCGAGAAAACAACAGAAGAAACACTTGCTCCATTGGTTGAATATAAAGCAGAAAGAGGTGCTCCAACAAGAGAAATTGATAGCTTCATGGCAGCATTTCAAAAAGCAAAGAAACCAGGGTCAAACGGTATAGCAAAAAGACTTCTTGGAATTCAAGCTGGAACATTGTTAAGCAAATTGGTTTAAAAAAAATATATATAAATAAAAAAGGAGCTCGGGTTTGAGCTCCTTTTTTTAAGTTAATATTAAAAACATGATGGAGGTTATATCATGAAATTATCTTATCTTTTATTATTTAGTTTGTTGTTTGCAACTCCTATGTTGCCAGCGCAAGAACACAGAGGCTCATCTGCCATTAGAACAATAAAAGGGCTTTTTATTTTAACAATAGTAACAGGAACAACAGTAGCTGCAACAACAACTGTCGCTTATGTTAATGGTGACGCAGAACAAAAAGCTAGAATTGAGAAAATGGTTGCTTCAGCAAGAAGAAGACTTTCCACAGCAACCGACCTAACATGTCGTGGAATAGGCTTTATGGTAAGCGCAACAATAAACTTACTCAGCCCAAGCACACCCGCAACAGAAAGACATGAAGAAACACCTGAGCCAACCACACCAGTTGTTCAAGTTGCAAAGGTTCTTTCCGTAGCATCAGTATCAAAAGCTACAACGGAAACTCCAGTTGTTCAGGTTGCTGAGGTTGTTCATGCACCACCAACAATTATTGATCTTGAAACACTAAAATTAGTAATTAATTCTTCAATAGAAGATTTGGTACTAATAACAGAAGAGGTTTTGGGTACATTAGCTGAATACAGAGAAACAGATAGCGCTCCAACAAGAGAAATTGATGCCTTTACAGAGGCACTTGAAGCAACAAAGGCTCACGGAGCAAACAGACTTCAAACAATTCAGTTTCAAACGAAAGCAAGAGAACTGTTAAGAAAATTACCATAATATTATATTGTTTAAATTAAAAGGGGCTCAAATTTGAGCCCCTTTTTTGTGTCCATTTTTTACAATTCGTATGCATCCCTTCGATTCGGCATTATGCCTCGCTCAGGGCTATCAGACATTCTTTTGTGTTCGTATACGTTCGACTTCATTCGCGTTGCTCACTCCGCTCAGTACGAACGGGAATAACTTCTACAATTATCCAAAAGCAAATTCAATAGCAAGCTTGCTTGCCGTTCGCCCTGAGTAAGTCCGTAGGACGCATCGAATGGGTACGAACGGACCAATCAAGTTTAATGTTAAATAACATCTTCACCAAGGCCTTTCGATTAACTTTTTTATTCAAAATAAGTGCATAAAATAAATATAAACAAAAATTTTATCTCAACAGCACCCAGACGACCATTATTCATTTTTAATTCTGGCCAATTTTCAAAAAAATAGTATCATTAGGTATTCATGAAAAACAAATGGTAGTAACTATAAAGATGCAGGAGCATTTTGTATGTCATCTTTGCGAAAAATAATAAAAACAAGTCTCTTTTCTTTTTTGATAATTTCATCCACTTTAACACCAAATAAAGAAGCTATTGCAAGCACAGAAAGCGTGGTTCCAAAACAAGAAAACCAACACTTAGAAGAAAATACAAACACAGATTTTGAAAAAACAAAACACGTAATTAGCAACATAACAGTCCTCGGCAACAAAACAATTCCAGCCAAGGCAATTATGAACATAATCCCGTATAAACTTGGGGATTATTTTGACCCTATTTTTTCAAATCAATTAATTCACAGATTATACAAGCTTGGGTATTTTAAAAATGTCGAACTGCGCATTAAGCCATATGGTGAGAATACAGTCGACCTGTTCATAGTTGTTGAAGAAAAGAAAAAGCTAAAAGAAGTAATTTTCAATGGTAACACCCAGGTAAAAACAAAAGAAATTTATAAAAAAGTTCCATTCGAAGAAATACCAACCATCGACAAAGCAGAGCTTAAAAAATACGCAAAAATGATTCAAGCAATCTATATCGAAAAAGACTACCATCTGACAAAAATCGATTACGAATGGATTGAAGACAAAAACTGTGTCACTGTCGTGTTTAACATTCATGAAAACAAAAAAGTTCTTGTAAAACAGGTCCACTTTAAAGGAAACAAGCACATATCAAGCAAAAAATTGCGCTCGAAAATTTTTACCCGCGAAGATTGGGTATTTGGCTTTATGAACAAAGCCGGAAGTTATCAACCTGACGCAATTGAGTACGACAAATACACCTTGGAAAATATTTATCAAAACAACGGATTTTTAAACGCGAAGATTGTAGACGCTAAAGTTGATTTAAACAAAGAAGCAAAAACAATTAATGTCACATATACCATCAATGAGGGTGATCAATACGTAATAAGTGAGGTTAATGCATCCGGAAACAACATTATTCCAGACAAAGATCTGGTCTATAACAGCATGATTCGTCCAGGGCAAATTTACTCAAAAGAAAGACTCAAAAAAGGAATGGAATCAATCCGATTTTTATGGGGAAAACACGGGTACTTATACGCTGACGTTGAACCATCAGTTGAACCGGACGAAAAAACTAAAACTGTAAAAATATCTTTCTACACACAGTTGGGCGACAAGGTTTATCTTAACAGAGTTAACATAATCGGTAACAAAAAAACACGAGACAAAGTAATTCGCAGACAAATTGTCCTAGATGAGGGAGAGCTTTTAACAACGGATAAGCTAGAAATCTCTAAAACTAGAGTTGAACTTTTAAGCTACTTCGATCCAAATGGCGGAGTAAACTACAATGTCCGCAAGCTAGATTCTGATACAGCAGACGTTGACTTTCTTTTAAAAGAAATTAAGACAGGCCGGTTCCAATGGAAGCTTGGTTTTGGTGGGTCAGGGCAGGACATGTCATCACCATCAAAGTCTTTAACCGCCGGAATGGAGTTTGCAGACAAAAACTTTATGGGTAAAGGAATTCAAGTCGAATTCAACGCTGAGGGTGGTAAAGAATCAAAAACATTCAGCTTAACCTTGGCCGACCCTTGGCTATTTGACCAACACATCACCGGAATTCTTGGGCTTTTCTTTAAACGCTCAACATATGATGAACTTAGAAAGGTTAAACAAGCCCCTGTTGAAACTCTTTATGGTGGCTCCATGGGTCTTGGATACACACCAAAAAAATTTGACATGCAACTTCTTGGCGAAGTCGGATTAGACGGAATAAAATACAGCAAAAGCCCTATAGCAAATATAACCTCAAGCTCTGGAGCTCAAACTGAATATCAAAGAATCCTAGATAAACGATTTACACAAGGGAACACAGTTTGGTTTAGTTTAGTAACTTCTCAGGACAGGCGAAACCATTCAGTACACGCAAGCAGAGGTCACAGATGGACCGTTTCCAGTAAAATTGGTTTACCAGTAGACAACTTAGGGTTTTTCAAAATTGAAGGTGATGGAACATGGTATACACCGTTAATTGGAGAAAACGCTCTTACCCTTTCATTACACGGACATTTTGGTCTTGTAACCGGTGTCGGAAACAGCCAGATTCCATATAGAGAACTGTTCCATATTGGTGGTCCCGCAAGCGTAAGAGGATTTAATTTTGGTCAAATTGGACCAAACTTCTTGGGTGATTCTATTGGTGCAAAAAAAGCATTCTTCTTAAATACAGAACTCATTTTTCCAATTAAAAAAGACTTCTCTATGAAGGGTGTCGTTTTCTACGACGGTGGTGCAGGATGGGATACACCGGACGCCAACGATATTTCCTCAACATACCTACAGGACAATAATTTCAACTACAGGCACTCGATTGGTTTTGGCATTCGATTAACAAGTCCCACACCAATTCAGGTTGATTTTGGATTTAAACTTGATCGCAACAAAAAGCGTGGTGAAAAAATTAGTGAGGTACACCTAACGGGTTATCACGAATTTTAATCATCAGCTTCTTCATCAACATTGCGAATTAATTTGAATATGAAGCCTTTAACTCCAATAGGGAATGTCATTCTAACAGAAAAATTATTGTCAGCCTGAACACCAAAATACAACGATGCCATTCTACCACCCACTTCTTTTACCATGGCCCAATACAACTCTCCGGCAGATGGTACCGCAACAATTCTACCAAGGTCGGCCCTGTTTATAACTGATGGCACAAACCTTTCTCGTTCTCTTATAACAACCGGCTGCGCAAGAAACAACTCCGCTCTTTTACAATCATACTCAGAAGCGACTTCACGATCGTCATCAGGAAACCCTTGCCAAGCGTCTACCTTTTCGTGTCTAGAAACATAGTGTGGCATGCAGTCGTGTAGTGATCTAAGATCACAACCATCCATACAGACACACTTAATTGAAAAGAATAAAGATAAGATTAAAATAGATACACTTTTTCTCATAGCTACTCCCCTAATAACAAAATCCCCGAAAAAACATTTTGTCTTAATAAATTATACTAAACTCGTCTTTCAAAATTCAATACATTCTTGCAAGTTTGTATCTCAAAACTTGCAACTTTATAAACTAAAAAGTAAGATACTTTGTAGTTTTAACAGTATTTATAGGTACTGGGAGAGTTTTGTGAAAAAAATACCATTCGCGGTTTTATTCGTAGCCACTCAAATACTTTTCGCAGTTTTAATAATCTATAAACAAAGCCGCAAAATTGAACTTTCGTACAAAAAACAACAATACGAAAGACAACAAGAACAGCTAAAAAAGCAAAAAGAAACATTAACCCAAAAACTTTATTCTCTAAAAAGCCATTCATCCATTAAAAAATTTGCTCGTAAAAAAAATATGAAAAAAATGCGGCTAAGTCATATTAAAACTGTCACGCTGGCAGAATTACAATGAAAAAAGAATATAATATACGATCATTTTTTATCTTTATTGGTTTCATTGTTTTTTACGCAATACTTATTATCGCACTGTATAATATTCAAATTTTGCAAAAAAACTTTTTTTCGCAGCTTGGCGAAAAACAATACGAAACCAGCATAACAACAACTCCACCACGCGCACCTATTTTTGACCGAAACGGCAATATGCTAGCACTAAACAAAGATATAGTTTCAGCATTTTTGCTTCCAAAACAAATCAAAGATCCAAAGAACTTAGAAACTTTCCTTAAAAAACATTTCCCTGAATCCCACAAGCGTTTAGACAAAAACCTTAGAAAACACTTTATATTCATCAAACGAAAATTATCTAAAAAAGATATCAAACTCATAAAAGACAGCAATGTTGAAGATATTCATCTTTTAAAAGAACCAAATCGCTACTATTCTCTTGAATGCGCAGGACCAATAGTTGGAATAACAGACATAGATAATAACGGACAATTTGGAATCGAATATCTATTTAACAAACAACTTTCTGGAACTCCAACAACGTCCTCCCTAGAAAAAGACGCACGCTCTGGCCTGTTTTACATAAAAAAAGAAACAACTGTTCAGGGAGCACAGGGAACGCCGGTAAGATTGACAATAGACAGTGATTTACAATTTTTATGCCAAGAAGAAATTGAGGAGGTTGTAGACCGTCTGGAAGCCAGAGAAGGATGCGCAATGATTCTCAACCCTACAAACGGAGATATTCTTGCTATTGCAAATTATCCAACATTCAACCCTAATAACACTACAAAAATAGACATAGGGTTAACAAAAAATAGAGCCGTCTCAGATGTATACGAACCTGGATCAGTTGTAAAAGCATTTATGGCCATGGCTGCGTTGGAAGAAAACGTCACATCTCCTGATGAAATTATAAACTGCCGAAGCACCAGATTTACCACAATAGATAGAATTCCTGTTAGCACAATTCAAGCGCACGGACACCTTTCATTTACAGATGTTATTGCAAAATCAAATAACATCGGCGTTGTGTTAATCGCAAAGCGTCTTGGTAAAACACTATATGACTATTACAAAAAAGTTGGCTTTGGGGCAAAAACAGGAGTGTTGCTACCAGGGGAAGAATCTGGTTTTGTTAATCCTCCAGAAAAATGGTCTGCATATTCTTTGCGGTCGCTGTCTTTTGGTTATGAAATTACAACCACTCTTTTGCAACTGGCTCAGGCGTTTTCTATCATTGCAAACGATGGCTACATGATACGCCCAAGAATAATTCTGGACGACAACACAAATTTACAACAAAAAATTGGGCCTATGTTCTCAGAAAAAACACTGTTAACTATCAAAGAAATTTTAGAAACATCTATAACAAAAGGAACATCTCGAAGAGCTGCAATTAGGGGATATTACATTATAGGAAAAACAGGTACTGCAAACATAATTATTGACGGTGAATATAGTCCAAACAGGAGTGCTTATACATTTTCAGGAATAATTGGTAAAGGATCATACAAGCGAATTATTGTTACAATGGTCAAAGACTCCCCAAAGAAAAATTTATACGCTGCAAATGTTGCCGCGCCACTTTTTGAACAAATAGCAGAAAAAGTTTTAATACATGACCGTGTAATAAAAAAACCTAAAAAAAAGGTAAAACGTGAAAAACAAAATTTTTATTCCCGTGGATATTCCACAAAAAATACAGGAACTGTTTCTTAAAAACTATCAATCAATAGTAAACAAAAAAGGAAACCTGTTTTTATTCGCCGCTGACCAAAAGATAGAACACTTGCATGATGATCTTGCTGGCCCAACTCTTCCTGAAGAAATTGCAGACCCAGAACACTTTTTTAAAATAGCTAAAAAAGGAAAAATTGGTGCATTTGCAACACAACTTGGTCTTATTGCAAAATACGGAAAAGATTATCCAGAAATTCCTTATATAGTAAAACTTAATAGCAAAACAAACGTTGTTCCAGCAAAGCACGACGACCCTTTAAGTTCTCTTTTATGGGATGTAGAAGATGTTGTAACATTCAAAGAAAACTCCGGGTTGAATATTTGTGGTATTGGATACACGCTTTACCTTGGAAGCCTTTATGAAGAAGAAATGCTAAGCCAAGCTGCTCAAGTAGTATTTCAGGCACATCAAAACGGTCTTGTTGCAATTTTATGGGTATATCCAAGAGGAAAACATATAAAACACGAACGGGACCCACACATTCTTGCAGGAGCAACCGGCGTTGCAGCATGCCTTGGAGCCGACTTTGTAAAGATTCAAACACCACAAAGAATAGACAAATCTCTACAGGAAGTTGTTCGCTCTGCTGGTAGAACAAAAGTTATTTGCGCAGGAGGACCATCCAAAAAAGAAGACTCCTTTTTAAAAGATTTAGAAAAACAGGTCTCTGTAGGTAAAATAAACGGATTTGCTATTGGAAGAAATATTTTCCAAAAAACACTTAAAGAGGCTATTAATTTAACAAAAAAAATAGCAAAAATATTATAATCAACCACATATGAATGTAAAATTAATATTGGCCATAACATTATTCATAATCCATTCAAGAGTCTTTTGTGGTGACCTAGAGAGACTTTTTCATGGTTTGGATGAGTTTGAGTTGTCATATATAAGCTCAAATCCAAGGCTTCTTTTGTCTTTAAGAATGAAGCATGAAAAAGCAAGAAACCAATATTTTCTTGCCACAGCTATTATGGCCGCAGCATATTTTGACACCAGGCGTTTCCTTCAAATAATGTCTCTTGAACCAGAACCGCCCGAATCTGTAAAAAATGCCATGCGACAAACAGATTCAGCTGATGAAAGAGCAAAAATTCGCTGTGACTGGCTATGCAAAAAGCCAGATGACTCAATTGCCCCTGAATTACAAGAAGCTCTTTTAGAAATAGAGGAAGAAAGATATAAACGGTATAAAAACAAACATATCTTAGCAGCTATAAACTACTTAAAGCCAATCGTTGAGGGCCAAATACACCTAGTCATTTAAAAATGGGAGCAAAATGAAAAGGCAAGGTCTTATTATTTTATTATTATGCATAAAATGCTTAGCCAGTGATGAAGGTGATGCGCCAATGATAGACCATGATTTTGGCGTGGCACCAACATGCACAGAAATGGGGGGAGACCCCTTTTTACGCGGGCCTTTTTCATTAGAAAGCTTTCTTTATAGCCCAAGAAGAGCCATTTGCCACACATTGCGGATCAAAGGAAATGCAAATAGAGAGTTTGTTAGGGCAGCAGCCTATATTGCCTCCAAATATACCGCAGCAGAATTATTATTTTTTATGTCGCTTGAACCAATAGAAGACTTAGAGCAAGCAACTGTAGCGGAAAACGTGGAAGAAAGAGCTAGGCATCGTTGCTTGCGATTGTGCATGAATGAAGGTGGAGAGTTTGATTTCGAAATAGCAAAAAGCCTTCTAGTTGTGGAACATAGACGAAAAGAAATATTTCCAACCCCGCTTATCACAGCAACGATATTATTTTTAGAACAAACGCTAGAGCAAGCACCCCAAGAGCACTAGAAAAAGGTGGACAAACTGTCAAAAATAGATTAATATAATTTATAGTTATTTAGGTTTAGAACTATTATTATTTTTTGAATTATTTGTGGAGGTTATCATGCAATTCAAAAAAACTATTTTATTATGTACACTTTTCTCAGCTGCAACCGCAGCAAACGGCGCAAGTATATTTGGTCCATCATCACCAGAAAGAGATACAAAAAAAATGGCCGATCAAATGTCAGCAGCAATCTTTGGACCATTAGCAGAAACTCTAGAAGAAGCATACCCAACGCCTGAATGGTTGGAAAGACACGCCGACGGTAAACCAATGGACAACAGGGGTCTTGTTGCAAGACTACATGCATGCGCAGAAGGCCGTAGGCCAACTGATAGTTGTAATCTTGTAAGATTATTGTCAACTGCTTCAACACGCACAACTGGTCGAACTTTAATATCACTGATGGCAAGCGTACCGGATGTAGCAACTGTAGGCGGTTATTTTTCTTCATCAACAAGACAGCCCGACGAAATAGGAAAAGCTGTTGTTGCATTTGAATATCTTTGTGGATTTCCAGGAAGCAGATGTGTAGACGGTACATGTGTAGACAGATTACAAAAATTAAGTACAGCATTTGTCAGACTTGGAGCAACAGCACACCTTCCAGCATCAACAGAAAAAGTAGATCCTGTAACAAGATTAAGTCGAGCAATGACACAAGCACAACAAAGATTAGAATCAGAAGGTAGACTTCTTAGCTCTGTTCCATTGAAGCTCAGTCTCCTTGGTCCAGCACAAAGAGAATTAGCAGAAAGATCTAGAGAACTTGGAAGAACTGGTCTTGCAAGCGCAAAGGTATACGGCACAAGAGGCTTAGAACGCGTAAGAAAACTTGGAAGAACTGGCTTGGAAAGGTTTAAAGCTTATTCCGCAACAATTCTAGTTGATCCTAACGGAGCTGAAGACACAGCACGAGATATAATATCTTATCTTTCATAAAAACATCACTGTATAAAAGTAAAAAAGCTCCGGTTTTCCGGGGCTTTTTTTTGTGCCAAAAAAATTATTCAACCGCCCTTGCCCAACAAACAAAACTGTGCTAGCTTGTTACGATTATTATTGCATTTTAACCTAAAAAACATTACACAAGGAGCTTTAACTCTATGAACTTTAAAAAGACTATTTTGGCCGCATGCATACTGGCCTCTACCGCACTACAAAGTTACGATGACACCTCATTTATCTACAAAAACATGGAATCATTTCCTACCCCAGAATGGTTAAAAGCCGAAACAGGTAATGAATTATTTAAAGAAGGATTAAAATACTTTTCTGAACTACAAAACTTAGAAAATCCAGAAAATTTCCCACAAGAGGAAAGAAGTTCCGTTAGAGCAAAAAACTTACATGTTATATCCGGCGCATTCGCAACAGCCATTAAACTTATGTATCATCCGGTTGTAATAAAAATGATTGGTGTTGCGTTTGAAGGTATTGAAGAACTTGCTGGCCTTGAAACCCTATCAGACAAAGCATGTATTAATGTTTTCAAGAAAATTATTAGAGAAATTATTTTAACAATAATAAAAACTGAAAAAGGCTTTGACGAAAAAACAGCAATAAATATTAAAGTTTTTATTATAAATCTCGCTAGAACAATAGGAATTCCATATCCACTTTGCCTTAAAACTTTTAAAATTGAAGAACAAGAAATGTCAGCCTCAACTATTATTTCTAAAACAATAGATGAAGTTTTTGAAGAATTTATTCCAACATCAGTTGAGGAATTCCAAGTTGACCAAGAGTGTCCAATTGAAGAACCAGAAGAGACAACAAACGATTCTACGGAAATCCCGATAGAAGAAGAAAAATAAGACTACAAATTATGCTTTAATAAAGGCATAATTTAACAAATTTCATAATATTTGTTATAATGTATATAACCCTCCAAACTTTTAGAATAAGGTTGGGGGGTTTTTTATTATCAAACAAAATATTAAAAGGAAAATATTGTGAAAAAATTACTTTTACTCTTAACTCTTGTGGCACTAACCACATTTAATTTTAAAATTCTTTGTGCAACAGCTCTGACAGAAAAAGAACATATTCACGCATTCTTGGCTGTCCAGGCTGAAAATGCACTCTCCGGAAGGCTAAAAGACGTTGAAACGGCATGCATGGGAGAAGACTATCCAGCTCCAGACGAGGAAACAGCCGAAAAAGCAAGACAAGCTTTTCGGGAAACAAATAGATTTGGGGAACCGGCCTCTATGTCTAAAAAAGCCATCGCCAAAAACAGTTGGGTATGGGCCAGAACCATTTGTAGATGGCTTACAAAAGAAGAAGACACCGATACACCAAACATAGAAGCTCTAGAAAGCCTTGGAGCATTACTGTTTCTTGCTCAAGAATCTATACTAGGTCCATTAGAATATGAGCCAGCGTTGATTTTACCAAAAAATAAAACATTAAGAAATCGATATGTTAGGGCTCTTGTAGATTATTGCGGTATCGCAAAAAAGCATGTTGGATATCCTTATGTGAAAAAAGATGGAAGAATTTCCCCAACACCTTAAAGAGCTCCATCCACAGCTAAAACGACCACCTGTTATGAAGTTTAATCTAAGTAGCTTTGTAATTTTTACAACACTAACGATTTTCCTTTTTTAAAGGCATAATTTAATATAAAAATTCACTTATGCATAAAAACTGCTACACTTACACACAATAAATATACTGTTCTTTAACACTAAAAAATTAGGACACTATGAAGGTTATATATTTGTTGGTTTTTTGTGTTTTTCTGTTTTTTCAAGCGAATATAAAAGCAGATGTCTTCGTGGGAGCAGAACACCACACGCATGAGTTTTTCCTAGGATCCGAATACACACCAGACCAAGACGCCGTGTCTCCGTTTTTAGCCGCAGGCGAATCTTTGCCAGAAGAACACAGTGTTGAGATATTGGCCACGGCCATGGATGCTATAAGACGGGAGATTAGACCTATATTCTTAATGATAGCGCATCCTGACACCGTCTTTCCCGACTTACTACTACCAGAAGAAACAAGAACAAAAGTTATAAAAATAAGAGAAGAGGAAGGAATTCCAGCGGATATAAAAGCAGCAGATCTTTTGGGAGAATTGTGCGTAGATGTAGATGGACGTTTTTCTCCAACAACAGGTAGGTTATTTTTAAAATCCGCTGAAGAACTTGAAGCCGAATCTATCATCCCGAGTGATATTAGAAAAATTTTAATTATTCTTTTACGTCAAGTATTACCATTGTATGAAAGATAAAAATACGTCTGTTTACCTTATATACAGCATGTTGTTCCTTTACATAAACACAATGCATTGTGCTGAACCACTATGGCCAAGAATAATGGATGATACAGATATGGTTACACAAAAACAACTTTCTCCTTCTCTATGCTGGTATTTTGGATCAAATCCTACGCTAGATCCCGTATTTGAAACAGCACTTTTAGATCATGGTCCTGGAGCAGAAGAATTTGTAGAAGAAGGCCCCCCATGGTGGGAGCTTGATATTTTTGGTGAGACTATAGCAATCTCCAATCTACCACACCAAACAGTATTGCGCGTATCATCTTCAGATAATGGTCCTTTCTTTTTAGTTTCTAGTTGTCCAATTGAAAGACATCTAAAGGGAGACAGAATTGTAGACCCCAGAAGTTTTTTGGAAATCATTTCCCATACATTTGCGCTCGAGACAGTTGACGATATAGCCCGTGTTATTTGCCAAGCCTGCTGCAAAAAAGAGGAAGATCTTTTACAAACTTCTAGAAGATTGGATCTTATTTCAGAAAAAGACGGATTAAAATTCGTAGAAATTGATAATATCGGTAGACAATACAGAAGAATGCTAGATTTTGAAAAGATTTCTACTATCTACCATCTTGTAGTCGAGCTACCAAACAATTTTAATTCTATACTATCTCTAAAAATAAAAATGCGATTGCTAAGTATAATCGCTAAAAGGCTTCCATGCTACTTGTGTTTAGTCTTTTACAGAACTTTACCAAAAGAATTAATATCATCAATCTTGGGAGTAAAAACACCAGAAGAAACATTTTCTCATCCAGCTTTTTATAATGAGAAAGAAACTTTTGATAATGCTACCGCACTAAATTTTACAGATATAGTTTCCGGAGTATTTGGAAAAACAAACCCACACACCATAGAACATATAGAATACCTACATTCAATAACTGAGGATTTATGAAAAAACAGCATTTGTTAATTACACTATTGTTTTTATCAGCACAAACTGTGTATATTTTACCATCATCGCGACCTACTTTGGTTAGAACATATCTTAATCATCTGGCACAGCTAATTTCTACAGGCAGAAACATGGAGGCCAGAAAAGAACTAATGACACCACCAGCGCAAATATCTGAGCTTAAACAAGTTCTAAGCGACGACCCACAAGAAAGAGCAGAAGCAATTTTACAATTTTGGTGCATAGATCAGACAGGAGTTGATAGAGAAGCAGTTGTAAGCCTATTAACAATACAAAAATGGGCACAAGGAAAACAGATGACACCAAATCAGGCCAAAACCGTAGCAAAGCTAATATCACTAGCAGAAAGTAAATACGAATCTGCTTAATAATGAATGTTAACCATATAAAACAAAGGGACCTTATATGAAAAAAGCATACTTACTATTGTCAATATTGCTCGCAATTGGAACAATTGCAAGCGCAGCATCAGATGAAACAGGTGTAGCCGCAGAACTAGGCGACTTGCATCTTGTAGCTACAGTTAAAGCCATTGATGATCCAATGTTTCGAAGACAATATACTGCAAGAGGAGATGAGCTAGAAGCCATTGGAGCATGCGCTGGAGATCTAGTTAAATCTGGAAAAACACTAGCAGATCTAATGTGCCCAGACGGAAAAGGCGGAGTAGATGCAGGAAGAGCTCGCAAATTATTATTAGAAGAAGAAGAGCGAGAAAGAAGAGCAACAGAAGCCAAGGACTCACATCACCCAGAATTTGATGAAGGATCACCATCATTTAGAGCAAGAACAGCCTTTTTGGATGCTCTATCAGAGGCAGCCGGATTAACAAAACCTGGCAAACCTGAAAGCCGACTCTTAGCTGCCTTAGCACGAGCAACAAGAAAATAGTAACGTTATTATGAATAAAAAATATCTTTTTATTTTTCTAGCGTTTATATGTTTATACAGTTCAATTGTAATGACATGTGACGTAGTGGCTGTCCGAATGCCCTCAATGGAGTCCGAGCTTAAACAAGCTGTACAAGCTATTGACGATGGAACATGGGAAAAATTTGCAGAAAGCAGTTGTTTACTAATTCCACAAATTCACATGTCTCTTGAACAACTTGAGGAATCAGATGCAGAAACTGCAGCAGAAGAGCTTTTTTACGCAACGAGTGTAAGAGAAAGCTTTCGCACAAACCACGGAGCTCTTGGAAATCTGCTAACAGTTCTTGGAGAACTTACTGATGGATATGAGGCTCTGGAAGAAGGAGTTGATCCTGACAAAATTGACGATTTAATTGAAGCCCTTAGAAAAAAATCTAGGAAACGAAGAAGAAAAGAATAACGGTTGGGAGCAGCGCAAAAAGACTCTTGTTTTTGTTTGCAAGCTGGAATAAGCTAAGAATAATGTAAACGAAAATAATTTTACCAAAAAAGGACGAATCTTATGATCAAGAGAAGGTTTCTTTTTGCAGCGTTGCTCCTTATTCCATTTCAAAATACAAACACAACCGACAACAGAACTGCAAAAACATTCATGGCGACAAGGCCAATTTACCAAAATATAAACGCATCTCAATTTCTGTTTCATGACGCAATTTACTCGGATAAAAATAGCCTTATACAAATAACCCCTTTATACCAAAAATCAATGGCCTACGCTGCAAACAAAGAATATTTTTTAATTAATAACAAACAAAGCTTACGAATAAAAGGAAGTAACAGTAGCGAGGCGAACCGCGATATCTGTGCAAACTGGCTCGAAATTAGTAATACAAACTTTTCAGGCAATGTAACCGTTTCCCCAGAGCAAACACAATACGGTGTTGTTGCAGATTACAATTTGAGCTTAAAAGATGTTTCTGACTGGACATTTTTTAAAAACTTGTGGATTGGATTTTCTATTCCTTGGGTATGCGCAAAACAAAATTTAAAATTATCACAAGAGAACGTTCAAAATGAAGGTGATGCGACAGGACCAACAGACATTGCACAAGCTTTGAAGCGTAACAACTTAAAATACAGTAGAATGGACGACACAGAACGAACCAAAATAGACGTGCCAGAACTTAGACTTAAATTTGGTGCAAAATATGAAGGCAAAAATGGATTTAAAATACGAACACAATCTTCACTTATAATACCACTTGAGTCCAAACCAGACCCAACATATTTGTTTGATCCTACACTTGGAAATAACGGCCATTTTGGTACAACATCTGGCGTTTATTTTGATATCCCGTTGACAGAAAAAGATGAGGCCCCAGAATTTAATATTTTCATTTACGGAGAATATAATTATTACTTTAAAAATACGCAAAAAAGAACAATTGAGTTATACAATAAACCTTGGAGCCGTTACCTTCTGCTTAGAAAAAATGGTGAACCGGCAACAATTCCTGCAGCCAATGAATTAACCTTGGATGTAAAGGTTGAACCATATAACTTTGCAGAGGTTTCATTAGGATTGAGGTTAAAAGCTGGTTCATGTCAGGCACAAATTGGTTACGGAATTTGGGCACATGGAACAGAAACATTGTCTCTAACTGAAACATTTACAACCGAATACGGCATTGCAGGACCTGGTACAGGGTCAGCAAACGCTAGCACAATGTTGTCATGGCCAACATCTGATGACACAAACTTTACAACAATTCGAGAATCCGACTTAGATCTTAATTCAGCTGCGGCACAATCAGCCGTTGTACACAAAATACATGGTGAAATCGGAATGCTCTTTGAGAAGAAAAAACTTGATACCTTTGTTGGAGTAGGTGGATCATTGGATATTCCACATTACAACACAGCCTTAAAAAACTGGTCTTTATGGGGTAAAGTTGGTTTGAATTTTTAGGAGAAAAAAATGTAGCAAATAAATAAATAAATAAATAAAAGCTTTTACACAATTTTTATAAAGGACACATGTAATGAAAAAACTATTATTACTTTTAAGCATCTTTATTATTACAACGCCACTACTAGGTAGAACATATCTAAGCAAGCGTGTAACTAAAAAAATATGCAAATCTGTGACCATAAATAATATAACAGATAGGCTATTCAAAATAAGCATTGACAGACAAAATGTAACACTTTCTAGCCTCAAAGGAAACACGTATAACACTATTATGGACAAATTTGCACCGAAGGCCACACCTAGAATGCATGCCGGAATAAGCAGTGTGCAAGGTCCCGTTTATAAACTGCTCCTTAAGCCAATAAAAATCAATAAAATTGTAACAATAACAGGCCTGGATGTAACATCAGAAAATGTACCAGAACAACTAAACAGCCCAACAACATATTACTACAAACTAACAGCTAATTTTGGAACAGGAAAAAGTAGAAAAACAAAAACATACTGTGGAATAAGAGTTAGCAAAAACGCTACGATAATATCCCCGGATCCAGACAACCCACCAGTAGGAAACAATCCTCCAACACAGCCAAAGAAACCAGCTCCGAAACTTACAAAAAGTATAATAAACATAGTTTCACAAAACAACAGCTCTATTATCGCAACAATTAATGGACAAACTATAACTTTATCCTCAGACAAACCAGAAATAGATTATTTTGTACCTAAACCTCGTGGCCAAATAACATCAGGCGTAGGAATCCAACAAACATCTGTTAAGCCCCTTATAACACAACCATTAGTTATCAGCAAAAAATTAACAATAACAAGACTATCTACAACATCCACATACGTAGGAGGAGAAGAACACACTCCAACAACAAACTACTACAAACTAACAGCGAATGTTGGAATAGGAAGAAGCAAAACAACTAAGACATACTGGGGATCTGTAACAAAAAATCGCGATGGATCAATCTCAGAACCACCAGACGAAAGACCAGGACCACAAGAAGAAGAACATGAAGAAGGACCAGAAGAACCACCAGAAGCACCAGAAGCAGAAAAAGGAAATCAAGTAAGAATACAGGATTTTGGACAATACTACTAAACACAAAAGAGGCCCGGAAATTTCCGGGCCTCTTTCTATCGATTTCTTAAAAAATCAAATTAGTACATGCCTGGCATTCCGCCACCCATGCCGCCCATGCCACCGCCTGGCATTGGAGGAGCGTCTTTTTTATCTTCTGGTATTTCTGCAATTATCGCTTCAGTTGTAAGCAACAATCCAGAAATGGATGACGCATTTTGTAAGGCTGTACGTGTAACTTTGGCAGGATCAATAATCCCTGCTTCAATCATGTTAACATACTCACCCGTTGCTGCATTAAAGCCAACGTTCTTGCCTTTAGAACGAATTTCGTTTACAACAACAGAAGCTTCATG
>JABGSX010000001.1 GCA_018647505.1 bacterium
TACGTGAACTGGGTTCAGAACGTCGTAAGACAGTTCGGTCCTTATCCGTCGTGGGCGCAGGAGATTTGAGGGAATTTGTCCCTAGTACGAAAGGACCGGGATGAGTTAATCTCTGGTGATCCAGTTGTTCTGCCAAGAGCATCGCTGGGTAGCTAAATTAATTAAGGATAACCGCTGAAAGCATCTAAGTGGGAAACTCGCCCTAAGATTAGATACCCCTTTCTATATTGATTATTTCATTGAGGCTTCGGCCAAAGTGATTTAAGATTCATAGATTTTTTAAGACCCCTTGAAGATGACAAGGTTGATAGGCTGGATGTGTAAGTATAGTAATATATTTAGCTAACCAGTACTAATAGGTCGAATGTTTTAACCAAATAAATAAAAAATTCACACCTGTGATTAGAAAACTTTGGTTTTAATATTTTTTACAAATTACAAATATTTCAAAGATCTTTTAAATGATTGACATTTAGAAATTTTTTGGTGGGTATAGCTGAAGGGTCACACCCGTTCCCATCTCGAATACGGAAGTTAAGCCTTCAGCGCCGATGATACTTGGCTGGCGACGGCCCGGGAAAGCAGGTACTGCCAGATTTAAATGAGCCTCGAAGAAATTCGGGGCTTTTTTATTGCCTTTTTTTTATATAAGCAGCATTTAAACGTTCATTTCATAAGTATATTTTTTAATTCTTTTGTACAGACATTATGAATTGTTATAATCTCTACGTGTTTTTTTTGGTTTCTTTTGGAAGGATCGTTTGAGATGGATTTAAAAGAGTTGCACCGATATTATCGTTTTTGTCTTACCCGTGCTGTTATTTCAATAATTCTAGTATGTATTGGTCTGTTGATACTTGCTTTTCAATGGACGGATTGGTTGGCCAGATTTAAATGATCTACGGATAAATTTGGACTTTTTATTGTTGCGAAAATATAGACATGTGAGGTCCAAGCGTAATTTTGCTGATTCTATGTAAGGTGCTCGAGGTGAATGTGAAATGGGAAAAAGTATAAGATAGAATAGTTTTTATCAAGTTAAAATGGTCATCGCTTGTAAGGGCGGTGGCTTTTTTTTGTTGCCCATGTTGAATGTTTGTGGTAGAAGTTTTTCATAATCGTTTAGATTTTTGAAAAAAAAGGAAGTTTTGTATGAAGAGGGCCACAAGTTTTATAGTATCAATTTTGTTTTTTTTTACATCGATTTTTTTGCATTGCCATCAACCGCGAAGTGTCACAATAACTGATCGAGAAGTTATTCCTCTTGGGTATAAAAGCAATATTCCGCATGATTTGCAAGATGAGATTGATTGTATTTCGGAGGCTGTTGGTTTTACAATGGCGGCAAAATCGCGAGCTTATGTTGGACAAGAAGAGGTTTTGATAACTCAACTTGAGGGCAAGCCCATTTATGATACTGTTCCAGTTCTAATAATTGAGCGAACGTTTAACATAATAGAAAAACAAAAGCCTCTTCCTGAGGAGCAAAAAAAAGAAATCAAGCAATTTGTTCTGCCGCAATTGGATACAAAATATTCGCAATATTTTAAACCCTCGTTAAACATTCCAAAGCGAGGACCACAAATTTCAATTTCTAATGATCCAACAAAATTATTTAATGCAGAAATTGCTGCACGCCAACCAAACTTATCCCCGGTTAGGGCAAAGGTTAACCAGTGGATAGATGAGCGAGCGCGAGAAGCCTCAGTTGTAAAAGCGATGATCAATAAGTTTCCGGATTATGCAAATGATTTTGCAAATCGCTTGGATGGGATGGTGCATATATTCCATGCAATTAATAATGGTACGCTTCCAGAGCAAGTTAATGCTCGGTTGCAAATTCCACATATTCAAATTGAAGGCATTGCGCGTGATGTTGTAGATAATGCACGAATTATTTTGCAGGACAGATATTTTGACAGAAATGGAAGGATGAAATTTCCGTTTGCGCATGATGGAAAAATAGGGGAGGTGGCTCATGAAATATTTAAAAGAACGTGTACAAAAGATGGGTATAAAAAGGTGCTGAAAGGAATAGGTGATTCTTCTTCGCGTCAAATAATTGATCATGATGAAAGCAACTTTTTATTCAAAGGAATTTGTGCAATGGGTAGAGTAATTAGTGCCCCATTCAGGGCTATTGCCAATTCTTCAAGTTTCCCGTCAGATATTTGCAGTTCGATTTTGAATAACACAGAATATAAAGTGGCCAATGACATTATGGAGGCCTGGGGTAGAGCAAGTGAGCAAGATGCTCGGAGAGCGCTTAATACTTGCGGAACCAGCATGACAACAGCCTTATTTGATCATTATTACCAGCCATATCGCAATGCAATTTATTCATCAGATGGAATTAAAAGAGCTTACTTAAATGATCCCAAGTGGAACAATTTGTCCGACAATATAAAGTGTTCAATTTCAGGAAATCAAAAGGCGCAGGACGCCTACAATGAGTTTTTGGGTATTCGCTATGGTCTTCAAAAACAAATGCGCTCGAATTATAAAATTTCAGAAAAAGGGTCTCAAGAAATTGAGGACACAATTTACCAGGCAATTGAAATTTTAAATGTGTATGACCAAGCCTCATTTTTGCTAAGCAAAAGCAAAGAAAGTTCTGCGGTTGGTAGGGCCTTTACAGATAGTCGTGGTTTGCTAAAAGAATATGCTAATGACAAAATTTTAGAGTCTGTTCCGGTTGATAAGTTAAATGAAAAACAAAAAGAGTTGTTGCATCATCTTCTTGTTGCACGTAAGCATTCAGAGTCAGAAGAACAAAAAAATGAGGCTTACAAAGCCGTTGAATACTTGCTGGCCTCTGCAAACTTTGGAAATTGTCATTATGGAAATTCATATAATTCTCTTGCAGAATGTGTTGCAAGAATGTTCCGTAATGGAAAAGCTAATCCGCTTTTTGAGCATGAAAGTTTTTTGCTCCAGTCAGAAAATATTTCGGCTATTGATGTTCATGGCCAGATGCTGGATGTTTTGTGTAATGCTTGTAATGTACATGAAAAACTTGATACCAAAAAACATCCTGTTTCACCGGCGCTTTTGCGATATATAATTGGTGAGTGTGCTAATATTCAAAATTCGTTAATTCATGAAGAAAACCATGATGCAAAAAAGAGTCTTTTGCAATTACAAAGGCTAATATTTGGCTCTATCGATGTTGAGCCAGACCTAATAGGAATAGCGCATAACTTTGATCAATCGTTAAAGCCAATCTCATGGCATGTAATTAACGAGCTTGCACAAATTAATGTTCTTGAACTTGAACAAAAAGAGTCGCAGGCAATTGACAAGGTTCTTGGAGCTTACTCGATTGATGGCGGCAAGGTTTTAAAACAGCCTGAAACATTTGCAGAGCACCTTGCAAAGACCAAGCAAAGTGTATTGGCTTTTGCAAAACGAACAAAACAACTTGGTTCAAAAACTGTGCGATCTCTGAACAAAGAAAACACAAAAAGGCTGGGCAAAAAACTTCTTAATATTTCGGATAAACTTTTTGGATTAGATCCATATCCTGTTGATGTTCAACTGGTTAAACAAGCCATAAAATCGTATGGTTCGTTGTTAAAAAAACACCCGAAATCAACGCTTAAAAAGACTGCTGGATTGGCAAAAGATGTTTTGTTAGCAGTTTTTGAGCGAGCAAAAGAGGTAGTGCCAATTGTTGCAGGTCCAACTCCGCTTAAAAATATAGATGGGGTAATTGATCAAGATAATGTTGCAAAAAAAATGGACTCTGTTCGCCGTGCAGGTACAGAATCGGTGCCAGAGCAAGAAGAAGAGCTTTTTGATTTGTTTGAGCGTTACCGTTGGCTTTCACTAAATGACGAAAGCAAAAATGATAGAACAACATATTCAATGCGTGCGCGTTCTTTGCAAAAAACATTAAACGATCCAAACAAAATAATTGCACAAAAATTATTTGTTTCGAACAAAACAAGACAACTTTTAATGGCCCACAACGTTGCTCCATATTTGTTTGAACGCGTCTCTGGCAACAGTGCGCAATTACGGGCTTACTCTGAATGTGCAACAATTTTAAACGAATCAGCCGAGCTTCTTGAAAATGGTGATAACATTGAACAGGTTGAAGATGTTGTTTCATCAATTGTTGAATTTTCAGAAGCCTCCCGACAAAGTACACAGGTTGGCAAAGTTGAACGAAGCTTTGTTATCAATGATACAAGTTCAGCATTGCTCAAATACGTAAGAGGCTTTGTCCGTGGTGTTGGCAAAGGTGTTATTAATGTTGGCAAAATGGCTATTCATCCAGTTGAAACAGTCAAAAATCTTGGTCAAGGATTGATACAAGCATCATGTTTGTTAATGCAATTGCTTAGCCACTTGGAGGACGATTCTGTAACAGAGTTCTTTGTAAATAGAGTTGAAGATAGAACAAAAGACGCTGCAGAACATGTTGAGCAATTGCTAAAAACGTTAAAAGAAAAATATAATTCAACACCCGGCCCAGACCTAACTGAGCAGGTTGTTACTGTTGTTACTGAGCAAATTGCTTTGGCAACGTTGGCAGGAGTTTTGAAAAACTTTTGGAGCAAGGGTGCACAAAGCCTTGCAAGGTTAAAACGAACCTCTAAATCTGTAATTGAAGTTCCAGAATCAATGCTGTTGCAACCACATGCAAATATTGTCCAAAATTCATCAAAACAAATTATTGAAAAAGCAGGCAAAGAAGATATACTTCGCTTAACTCGCAAAGTTGGCAATAAATTAAAAAAGGGTGTAGCAGCGGTTGAAGAAGAGTTTGTTGAGCTTGGTGCTAAGCCAAAGTCATCAATTATTACACCGGCTCAAGCTCTGTTGATACCAAAAAAATGTGGCCCATTGCCGGTTAAAGAATTGGTTCGTAGAAAAGCGGTGTTTGAAACAATATTAAAAGAAGGCTTGAAGAAAATAAAAACACCAAAGGAACTTTATGAGCGTGGCATTCCATTATTTAAAGGAATTGATATCGAGCATATTATAAAAGGTGGATATAAAGCTGACGGAAAAAAAATAAAAGGTTTTCATACAATGCTTTGTCATCCAGAGCAGATTATAGAGTTGTTAGAGGGCCCTAATGATTTTGGTATTTGCAAGGCACGTTGGTGGTTTGGCAAAGGTAAAACTCGTCCGTCGACGTTTTTTCCAATTACGTGGGATGAAGAAAAGTTGGCGTATAAAATATTGGAGGCTTTAGACAATATTAAAAAGCTTAGAGATGTTAAAACAGCAATAAAGCTTGCTGGGGAAACGTCCGACGGGATTTCAGTTTTATTTACTTCAAATAATTCTGGTTTTATTGAAACAAGTTATCCATCACTCTTGAAAATTTCGGAAATTGAATTATGAAAGTTATTATAAGCAAAGATAAGTCTGGTTTTTATGACATTATAAGTTGTGATAGTGAGTCTATGGAAACATTATCAAATTATTTGATAGAGGATGTTTTGGAGTATTATGAAGGAGTCTTGGAATGGTTTTATGAGCCCGATAAGTATTCATCGATAGGTGAACTTTTTGACACAGAGCATATTGGAAATAATGTTGTTATATCCCATGAATTTGGCCCGGGTCCAATTTGCACAATATCCAAAAATAACTTTCTAAAAGTTATAAACAAGTGGCATGAAATAATGCAAAAAAAACCAAAGAAAATAACAATCACACAAGAAGGTGATGATTTTTTTTTCGATGTTGAATATTGAATAATCTACCCTGATTTTTCTTTTTTAATTATTACACCGGCTCAAGCCTTGTTGATACCAAAAAAATGTGGCCCGTTGCCGGTTAAAGAATTGGCTCGTAGAAAAGTGGTATTTGAAACAATATTAAAAGAAGGCTTGAAGAAAATAAAAACACCAAAGGAACTTTATGAGCGTGGCATTCCATTCTTTAAAGGAATTGATATCGAGCATATTATAAAAGGTGGGTATAAGGCTGACGGAAAAAGGCCTAAGGGTTTTCACTCCTTGTTATTTCACCCTGAGCAGTTTGTTGAAACAACGATTGTGCCAAATGAGCTTGGGGTATCTCAAATTCGTTGGTGGTTTGGGAAAGGCAAGACAAAAAGATCTACAATATTTCCAATAAGTTGGGATGAAGAAAAAACTGCTGGTAAAATATTAGAGGCTTTAAACGACATCTATAGTTTTGAAAATGTCGACAATGCTTTTAAGATTTTGGGAAAAACGTCAGAAAATATTCCTATATTATTCACGTCTAGTGTTGATGGTAATATAAAGACTTTGTTTCCTTCAGCTGAACATTATTTGGGTATTAAATTATGAAAATTGTTATAAATGTGAAAGATAATAAATTTTTATTAGATAAGAGTGTTGTTGGTTCTGAAAAAACGTTTATTCGTTTTTTAATAGATGATGTTTCAATGTTTCATGATGATATTGTGGAATGGTTTTTTGAACCAGAAAAACATTATTCTGCAGGTGAGTTTTTTTATGAGGAACAGATTGGAAACAATGTAATTATATACCCAGATTATTATGATGGGCCTTCATTTACAATTTCCAAAAATAACTTTCTAAAAGTCATCAACAAGTGGCATGAAATAATGCAAAAAAAACCAAAAAAAATAACAATCACACAAGAGGGCGATGACTTTTTTTTCGATGTTGAATATTAGTAACCCTATTTTTTTTAAAAAAATTATATATCATTAATTATATATACTTTTTATATGGGCTTTTTTATTTTTTACAGGGGTCTTAGTATGAATATTAAAGAGTCTTCTCGTTTGTTTTTTGTTTCTCAGCTCCTTTTTTTGTTACTTTTCTTTTTTGTTAACCATCCTATAAAATATTTGTTTGCTATTCTTAGTTTGTTTTCTGCCATTAAACTAGATGGTTTTGATGGCATGATAAAACGTTCATTGCAGTTTTTTCCATTAATTATTTTTGGGTATTGCTATAAAAATGGTTTAAGTGGTGAGATGACGTTTATTGTTGGTGGAATTTTTGGATTGTTGAGTTTGCTTGTAGGTTTGTTTACTAGAAGAAAAATGGACACACTTTTTTTGTCAGTCAATTGTTTTTTGATTGGTGGCGCACTTATGAGCTATTTTCATTTTTCATGGCTTTTAAAGTTTTATGGAATGTTAAGAGAATCGTCTTTATACGCATGGGTTGTTATCGTTGGAATAATAACAACAATATTTTCTTCAGAAGGCTTTATAAATGTTAAATGTGAACAAAAAGAATCCACTGTAAAATTGTATTCTTTGTTTTTTCTAATTATTTCTGTTGTGGTGCTTTTATTTTCATTATATTTCAAGGGTGGTGAAAACTATATTTTATCAGCGGCATTGCCGTTTGTTATTCTAATTTTTTCCAAAAAATATATTCAAATGCATTTAAAGAAAGTTTGTTCAAAATAAATTGATCTTATTTATTGTTTTTAGTACCATCTACGACATATTAATTTTTACAACAAACAATGTTAAGATTTGGAGCTTCTATGACGATAAAACACCTGTGTTCTTTTTTGATTCTTTTGTTTTCAGTTTTTTTTGTTAAGGGAGTAAGCATGTCTGATGGTGTTTTTTTTCGCGTGAGAATGCGTGCTGTTGAGGGAAAAGAGCAGGCGCTGGTGCAGGTAATTGATGAGCTTTCTCAAGCGGCCAAAAAATTAAGCCCTGGGGTTATTTCTTATTTTTTAACTCAGGACAGAAATGATAAGCGATATTTTGAGTTAACAGAGATTTATCCAGATGGACCATCCTTTAGAAATTATTTTAACTCACCAGAGATTGTAGCTCTCTTTGAACGGCTTGTTGCATGCGAAGACCAGCAATATCCGGTTGAGTTTTATTGTTATGGATGCCCTGATGAAGAAACTAGAAAATGTTTAGATACTTTAGGCTTTGTTTATATCAAGCCTGTAGCAGGATTTTTGTTAAGAAGTTCCGGCTAAGGGCCATCGCCTAAGGACTGGTGCCTTTGGCTTTGGATTTTTTGCATTTTCGAAAGCTTCGCATAGACTTTCATATTCTTCATTTAGATGCTCTAGCGTTTCTCTGAATCTATCAAGTTTGGCTCTTGCCAGTATTTCATTGCGAATTCTTTCGGCTTCAAGTTTTGCAGCTTCTTCTTTTTTTGCTATTTCAATTTCTCGCAAAATGTCTGATTCTATTCCTGCATCTAAGCAGCATAGTATTGTTAAAAAACTTTTGACTAGAAGGTCTCTTATTGAAGAGTGACAGTTTAATATGAACATTTTTTCAAAATACAAACAAAATTCTCTAAGGGTTCTAGCCTTTGCGAGAACATTTTCTTTAAATGATTTTTCTAGTTCTTTTGTATTTAGAACTAAGTTATAGGTTACAATTGTATGGCCCTTGTGTTTTATTAAGCCCCAAAATGTAGAGGCTTGGTTTGTAAAAGAAAGCTTCATATTATTTGGAGAATACTCCTCTGGTGGATGAGCATTAACTTCTAAATTGTTATCTATTCTATCAACGGGAAGACCGTCAGAAAATGCCATATTTGTTTGATTAAATATTCCAACATGTGGCTTTACATTAAAAAACATTTTTCCTTCTATGTCGTGCCTACGTAATAAACTATGTAAAACATAATTTGCCACCCGGCCTGGTGGTGATTCTGAGGTTTTTGCTTTTTTCCCAAGATTTTTGTGTATTCGCGTAAAGCTGGTTACTATTATATAAAATTCCGTAGCTGGTCCACCCAAAGATGCTTTTAATCTTTCTGGGGCGCATGTTACTACTCTTTCTGGATTGCATTCTATTATTGCTAGCTTTTTCTTCATTGGATAATCTGGCCCGTAATATCCAATTTCTGGTAGATTTAGATTTTTTCCGTTAAGTTCTCTGTTAGATAAGGGATTTCTTTTCAAAGATAACATAAATATTTCTTCAGATTCGTGTCGTCTTTTTTTTGCTGCTTCTATATCTGAAAGAAAATCTGGTAAAAACGCGGCACCAAAAGATTCAGTTGTTATTGTAATTAACACAAAAAAGAAGAAAATTTTAAACTTCATATTTTTCCTTTTTAAATTGTTCTTTTCAATTGAAAACATTCTAACCAAATATATTTTAATTTTTCAATTAAATCGAAAATATTGATTTTAAATTTATTGCAAAAGGCTAGCAAAAAATGCTACATAAGGTATATTTGAAGCTTAAATAATTTCTTTTTGGAGGAACCTATGGCTGATACTCTTATCTCAATAAAAAATCTTTCTAAAATTTATAACAGCAAAGAGGGCTCAATAAAAGCTCTTGACAATATTTCTCTTGATATTCATGCAGGTGAAATTTTTGGTCTTCTTGGTGTAAATGGTGCTGGAAAAACAACACTTTCTACCATATTAGCAGCTTTTCATCCTTTAACATCTGGGGATATTTTGTATAACGGTATATCTATTTATAAGGATATTCCATCATATCGTTATATTGTTAGCTACTGTCCACAAACACCTAATCTTGATGAAGAGTTAACAATAGAGCAAAATCTTTTATTTGCTGGTCGTTATTTTGGAATGCCAGAGGATGAAGTACAAAAAAGAACAAAAGAACTCTTAGATTATTTTGAATTTTCACTTTATGCACATCGTAAGCAAGATGTATTATCTGGTGGCTATGCACGAAGATTGTTGTTTGCCAGGGCAATTATGCACAAACCAAAGCTAGTCATATTAGATGAGCCAACAGTTGGTCTTGATCCTCACGTTCGTCATGGATTGTGGGACATAATTCGTATGTTAAAAAAGCAAGGTGTTACCGTTATTTTAACAACACATTATCTTGATGAAGCTGAGGTTTTATCGGATAGGATTTGTATTTTGGATAAAGGTAAAATTAAGCTCATAGATTCTCCGGAAAAACTTAAAACAGAATATAAAAAAGGTAATCTTGAAGATGTTTTCATTGAACTTATGAAAGAAGATGTATTGGCTTGTGATCATGAAGATGGCTTGCCAGAGGAGGAAGAAAATGAAGGTTAAACAATACGGAAAAATTTTTTGTAATTTATTGTGGCGTGATCTTGTTGTGTTAAAATCATCAATTGTAAGAGAAATGATCAATACAGCATTTTGGATTTGTTTAACTATTTTTGTTTATGCGTATTTAATGCCGCAACTTTGTGCTGGTGGAACGTTTGGAATGTTTGTTTTGGTTGGTTCTATACCATGCATTATGCTGTTTAAAGCTGTGAACAAGGCTGCAGAACTTGTAGCTGATTTAGGTGGAAGGCAGTCATTTCTTTATTATTTTACAACCCCATTACCCTATTGGCTTATATTTATTAGAAGAGCATTCTCGATTGCTTTGTATACGATTCCTTTGAGCCTTTTAATGTTTTTAATTGGTGGTGTATTAATTTGGGACCAGATGGATTTTTCAAACGCTAGTATTCTAAAATTTATTCCAATTTTTTTAGCTTCAAATTTTTTGGTTGGTTTCTGTAGCTTGTGGTTTGCAAGTTGGATTGAAAAAATAGGTGATATAGAGGCCGCTTGGTTTAGGTATGTTTTTCCATGTTGGTGGCTTGGAGGATATCTTTTTTCTTGGGAGACCTTTAATTTGAATTTTCCTTTGATTGCAAAAATTAATCTTATAAATCCTATATTATATACAATTGAGGGAATTAGAGCTTCTATTATAGGGCAAGAGGGGCAAATAAATTATTGGATATGCTTAGGAATGGTTTGTTTGTTTACCATTATTATTGCCATAAGGGCTATTGTATTGTTCAAGCGCAGATTGGATTGTGTATAAAACAGAATATGGAATATAAATGAGAAAGTTGTTTTGTGTATTGTCAATTTTTGTAAGTGCGTTTGCTTGTGCACAGCGCGGTGATTATTTTTTTACCATTAATATTCCTGTGCATATTGCAAAGGAAGTTGGGCTTGCTGGAAGTATAATAAAAGAAAATCCAATATTTGATATTTTTGAAGTACAAAGGCTAGACAGAATTCATTTAACACTTGGTTATTTTCCCAATGCGGAGCTAGATGATTTAAAAAAACTTGGGCAAGAGGTTGCAAGCCTTGTCGAGCCGTTTGAATTTAACTTTTCTGTATCAAATCACACGCTTGAGCTTTTTGATGAGTGGGGAGTTTTGTATATTGTTTTAAGGATTGATCCTCAGTCAGAACAGGTTGCAAGAATTCTTGAAAAAATAAGGTCTATTTCTAATGACATGGGGTTAAACTGTCATCAAGCATCGCACCAACACATTACCGTTTTGATTCCAATAAGGCCACAAAATAGAGAAAAAGCATTGTTAATCGAAGAGGTCGGCTTGCCTGTTTTTGATAAAATTGTAAGCGGACAATACTCATTCAAGGTAAATTCGTTTGTTTTGAGTGGAAAAAAATATTGCAATTTTGGAACATTTAATTTAACTGGTTGAACAAGTAAAAGGCTATAAGGTTTGATAAAAATAACTTTTTTATCTTTATTTTTGTTGTGTTTTAGTGTTGTTTTTTGTTCTGATCCCGCGGATATTATAGATTTTGAAGTTCCGGATTGTTCATTTCCGGAGTTTCCCATGGAAGTTTACAAAAGAGCTTTGAATGGTGAAGTTGACGGGTATTTAGATATTCTTGAAATAGGGCTTGATAAAGTTTCTGTAGAGCGTGATCCTTGTGTTGCGGCCACGAGACTGTTTAATGATTTATGTTTTGATGAAGATAATTTTGATGGAAATTGGGTTGATGATTTCTCGGCAAGAAAGTTGTACCACACTTCTAATAAATGGCTTGAAAGCCACAAATCAGAATATCTTTCAAATAGTTGGAGGATATGTTTTTACTTTTTGTGCAAGATTAAAACACATCTTTCTATGCCTTCTTTGTGTTTGACTTGGAAGAATACAAAATAATTTTAATTTATGTCATTTCGATAGAAGTGAAATTTCTCTTTTAGTTAAGTGTCTCCATGCACCAATTCCAAGAGTTCTTGTAGAAATTCCTGCAAAACTTGGCCGGTTAAGTTTTTTTATAAAATAACCAATGTGCATAAAGATTCTTTTTATGATGTGTTTTTTTCCGCTGTGGATTTGTATTCCTATAACTTTTCTTTCAGACTTTGGAACAATAAACACTCTGTCTGGTTTAATAAACCCATCCTCCAGTTTTACACCAGCTTTCATTTTTTCAAGGTATGTCTGATCTATGGGTTTTTTTAGTGTTACGTGATATGTTTTTTTAGCCTTGTATTTTGGATGTGACAGTTTTTGTGTTAGATCTCCATCATTTGTTAGTATTAATGCTCCTGCTGTGTCTATGTCCAATCTACCTATTGAATGAAGTTCGCTTTTTTTCTTGATGTCGATTAAATCAAAAACAGTTTTGCGGTCAAAATCATCTGCAGTTGTTGTAACAAATCCTCTTGGTTTGTTAAGAAGAATGTAGATTTTTGATTCTGGTTTTAATATTTGTTTTTTGTAGCGAACAGTGTCTTTTCCCAGGATTTTATATGCTGGATTTGTCATTGGTGCGTGGTTAATTGTAATAAGGCCAGCCTTTATTAAGACTTCTGCCTTTTTACGTGAACACAAACCAGACATTGCTACAAACTTGTTAAGAGAAATAGGATTTTTTGTTGGGATTTCTTTATTTAAATTCATATAAAAAGAATACCATTTAAACAGTATTCTTTCAATTTTTTAAAAAATATGTAACTGAATGCTTGACATTAAAAACAGACTTAGATAACGTTGCATCAAAATTCCAATGAGTAGATTTTTGAGGCACAGGAGGAGAGTGGTTATTCAACTCTCCTCCTTTTTTAAACTTACTTACTTACTTTTCTCCTTTGTTTTTTTATTTTTCTTTAATTTTAATTGTTTCAAAAATTTCGAATATAGTGTTTGAATTTTTATATGCATTTTTTTCAAGTCCGGCTTTTTGTGAAAGATGTTCTAACGTAGTTTGCAAGCTCCACCCTTGATCTGTTGCGACTTCTGGTAAAAATACCGCCGAATGTCCGTTTAACTTTAAAATTATACCATGCCTGCCTAATGTAATTTCTTCTAATTTTGCTTGTTTAGGTTTTCCTAAAATGGAAAGTGCAACAATGATATTGGTCAGCTCATCTTTTGTAACAGGTTTAAATCGGTGGTCGTTTAATGCTGCAGATTTGGCAACGCTCATTATAGTTTTGTACAAAGGGTCGTGACTTATAATTCTACCAATGCATCCGCGCAGTCTACCGGGTGGGTTTTTTTGTGTGAGTGTTACAAATACTCCCATTGGTTCATGTTCAGCTTTCGTTCTGTGTGGCAGCAATTGGGTTTCGTCGAGCTTTGGATCAGCGTAGATGTTGCCAATTGTTTTTTGCGCTAGCAGTAAAAGGTCTTCTTTTTCAAGCTGAGTAAATTGATTTTCTAGTGGTTTTGTATTTGGACTTTCGTTTGTAAAAATTATCCCTGCGTAGCTTACGCTATGGTCTGTGCTGTTAAATTTTTTGCCGGATGTGTTGTATGCAATTACGTGTGGATAAACTTTTTCGCAGGCTCCAGTGTTTAATATTGAAAGTAAAAATTTTATTGGGTTTTTTCCGCAAATAGTAGCTTGGGTTTTTGCCAAAAATGAAGAAAATTGTTCAAGTGACAAATTTTCAATTGTACTTATGGCCATTGAGTCAAAAACCTTGATGCTTTGTTGTTGTGTTTTTTGCTCTGGAAAAATGTTATATCCAAACGCTTTTCCATGGTGTGTAAAGTCTGAACTTGCAACAATAAGAGTGTTTTTGTCAATGTATGTTTTTAAAAGTTTCGCAGCCTGTTTAAATTGCTCTGTGTTTGGATTATTAACAAGTATTGGTAGAAGAGTGAAGTCTTTTAAATAAAATTGTAAAACTGGAAGTTCGACCTCAAGTGAATGTTCTTGTTCAAATGATTTTGCGTGATATGAAAAAAGTTTATGATCTATGCCGATAAGTTTGTCTGTTACGTCTTGTTCTAGCTCTATTGGTCCAAGGGGTGTTTTATACTTTGTAAATTTGCTTGGCAGAAAAACAAAAGGTGTTTGTGCCCCGTAGCTTCTATGCGACAGTCCAATTACAATAACCTTTGTAAAGTGGCTTTTATCAAGAAGTCTGCAAGTAGCCGATGCAACATCTCCCGATGCTCCAAGACTTGCGTGAGGCATTATCATTGCACAAATTTTTGTTCCGTCAGCTGAGAAATTGTAATTGTTCTCGGCTGTATTTTTATCTTTTTCAAGCTGTGCTAATAATTCTTGTTTTTTTTCTGGATACCATTTTGGAGCAGATTTAAATTCAAATGTTTCAGGGTATGTTTGATGTGAAAGTAGTAGCAAATAAAAAAATAATATTATTTTTTTTTTCATGGCTACATTCCTTTTTTTATTGCAAAATACAAACGTATTTTTTTTTCATTATGAAAAATTGTTAGTCCAGCAATCACTATAGCAAATGAAAAAATGTTGTTCCACGATAATTTTTCTCCGAAGTAAAGCCATGCGGAAAACGAAGCAAAAAATGGCATGGTCAAACTAATAAAAGTCAAAAGGGTAGAACTAAACTTTTTAAGAAAAATTGCGTATAAGTTGTAGCAGATTATGTTTGTTATAAAGATTATTATTGCTGTCCACCCAGCAAATTCCCATGGATGTGAAATTGTAGTATCTGTATGTAATGCAAATGAAAATACAAGTGCAAGAATGCCACTGAAAAATGTATGTATTCCATTTAATAAAAATGGCGAGATATCGTATGTTCTAACAATATTTTGTATAAGAACCCAGCTATATGAAAATGCAACAATTGAAGTTAAAAGAGCAATCTCTGGTAGTGAAAAACATAAAAATGAGCCTAATGCTTTTTCAGAGGCCGAAGATGTTACAACAAGTGGAATAATACTCAAAAAACCAATAGAAAGACCCAAAATTTTTGTCCATGAACCTTTCTCCATTCCCATCATCCATGCAATTGTGTAAGTGCTTATTGGACCAAGATTATAAAAAAAGGATGTTTTTGTTGCCGTAACGTATTGAATTGCCCAAAAGCGTAATGCGTATGGAATAAAAATATTGCATAAAGTTGATTGAACTAAAAGATAAATTGCTTTTTTAGGAACGGAAATTTTCTTTTTGAGTATAAAACGATGAAAGCCCAGCAAGAGTAATCCGGCAATAGTCATACGAATGCCAAGGCTGAAAAGAGGTGATGCATATTGAAGAATGATTTTGCAAATGGTTATTGAGCAACCGTTAAATGAATACGATAGAAATACCCAAAAAATTCCCACTTCTAAACTACCTCTTTAAGTCTTTAGGTAATGAATGCTTTTTTTTAAGGTATTAGCCTATAAATTTTTTATGAAATTGCAAAGACTAAGCTTCTATTACAATTATGTCGTGCGGTTCTTTTTGTTCTCTTTCAGCTATAAAGAAAATGTATAAGCCTATCATTGTAACAGCTGATGAAATAAGGTTGTGCCAAGATATGCCTTCACCAAAATATGCCCAACCGGTCAATGCGGCAAAAAACGGCATTGTCAGACTAGCAAACGATATTAATGTTGTACTAAAGTGCTTGAGAAGGGTTGCATACAAGTTATAGCAAATGAAGTTTGTAATTACTATTATCACAACCATCCAGCCAGCAAATTCTAGTGGTCCAGAAATAGCATGAGATTCTTGGGCTATAAATGAAACACATAGTGCAAGAATTCCACCAAAGAACATGTTTACTCCGTTTAACAAAATTGGAGAGACGTGATGAACTTTTACAATTTTTTGAATAACAATCCAACTATACGCAAAAGCTGTAACTGTTCCTAAAAGTGCTAACTCTGGAAGAGATATAAAACATATGCTTCCTAATAATTTTTCTCCAGGAGAACTACTAATAAGAATCGGTAGTATTCCTAAAAGTCCTATACCAAGACCAAGTCCTTTTTTCCATGATCCTTTTTCAATTCCGATAGCACAAGCAATTGCATGTGTAATAAACGGAAGAAGGTTGTAAAAAAAGGCAGTTTTTGTAGCTGTGACATATTTCATTGACCAGTATCGTAAACAGTATGGAATAAAAATATTAAATAGTGTTGATTGAACCAAAAGTTTTATTGCCTTTTTTGGAACATCAAATTTTTTGCCCAATATAAAACGATAGTATGCTAGCAACATTGCGCCAGCGATAAGCATTCTTGATCCAACAGCAAAAATTGGAGAAGTGTGTTCTATAAGTATTTTGCTTATTGTGAAAGTCGATCCGTTCAAAGCATAAAGTAAAAAGATAAGAAATACATTCATTATTTTCCAGTAAAGTATGGGACTGATTTTTTTCAGTCGAAATTTTTTTTATTTTTAAAAAGTGGATGCGCCATAAGGCGCTAAATTTGATCCTTTTATACACTAAGTATAGCAAGAAAATGGAGTTTTGTTTAGTTTGGCTAGATTAAGCGAACAACTCGAGCAATTGATAAACGTGTGCAAATTTTTTAATTGAACATTTCGCTTGATTTTCCAATTTTTGATTTTTTGAAACAAGAAGTGTTTTTGTTCCAAATTTTTGGGCTTCTTTTATGTGTAGTCCAATATGGTTGATTGGTTTTATTTGTCCAGTAAGACTAATTTCTCCAAGGGCAATTGATTTTTCAGGCAGCTCTTTTTGGAAATAACTTGAAAGTAATGCCAGCGCTATTCCAAGGTCAGAAGAACTTTCTTGTACTTTAAGCCCGCCGCTTATTTTAAAGAAAATGTCATGCGAACTTAATTTAACGTGCAAATATTTTTCCAAAATTGCAGCAATTAGTACAACTTGTTTGTGGTCAAGTCCAGTAACTACTCGTTGTGGCATTCCAAATTTTGATGCGATTACCAATGCTTGTAGTTCTAGCAAGAGAGGCCGAGAGCCTTGTATTGAGCTTACAAGAACTGCTCCAGGGCTATAGGTTGCTTCGTCCAAAATGTGTGCATTTATGTTAGAAACTTCTTGTAGTCCGTCCTGTGTCATTTGGAAAAAACCAACTTCCTGTATGTTCCCGAATCTGTTTTTTACAGAGCGTAAAACCCGAATATTCCAGCGATCTTCTCCCTGCAAATAAAAAACTCCATCAACCATATGCTCCAATGTTTTTGGCCCAGCCATGGTTCCGTCTTTTGTTATGTGGCCGCTTGTAATTATCGAAATGTTTTTTTCTTTAGACAGTCTCATAAGCTCATATGCGGCTTGTCTTATTTGGCCGGTGCTTCCTGGTAATGTTTGGTTTTGTGATGTATAGCAACTTTGGATTGAATCAATTATAACGATGTTTGGCTTTTGTTCTTCGGCTGTTTGAATTATTGATTCAAGATTAACGTCATCAGAAAACAATATATTTTCGTTTGTACAGTTTAGTCTGTTAGCTCTTTGTTTTACTTGATGCAAAGATTCTTCGCATGAAAAATAAATAATTTTATAGTTCTGTGCAAGTTGATTGGAGATTTGCAAAAGAAGAGTGGACTTTCCAATTCCAGGGTCGCCTGTTATTACAATCAGGGATCCTGGAACAATTCCATTTCCAACAACTCGGTCCCATTCGTCAATATTTGAAAGCATTCGCTTTTCTTTGGTTGTTGGAATTGTGCTTAGGGTTTGTAGTGTTGCCGATTTAGCTTTATGTGTTTTTGTTGGTGTTTGTTTTACTTCAACAAAACTGTTCCACTGATTGCACTCGGGACAGCAGCCTAGCCATTTTAATGTTTGATAATTACAGTTACTACAAGTGTATAAGTTTTTATGTTTCATTTTTGGTTTGTAAAATCCGGTTTTTTATCTATTTGGTAGCATCCCCTGCACCTTGGAATGTAATATTCTTCAGATCCAACCAGAATAATTGGGTCGTCATATTTTGCAGGTTTTCCATCTATGATTCTTTGCGAAAGACAAAATGTGTCGTCGTTGCATTCTGAGCATATGGCATTCAATTTTATAACCTTGTCTGCCATAGCCATAAGAGTTGCAACCCATGCAAATGGTCGGCCGCGAAAATCAAGCTCTAAACCATCGATTATAATTCGTTTTTTTTGGATAATTAATTCTGCAACCACGTCTACTAGGTAAGGGGAAAAAAAGTGTGCTTCATCAATTCCTACAACCTGTATATTGTGTTTTTTGACATAGTCTAAAATTTCTTCTGGAGTTTTAACGGCAATGGCTTCAATTTTGCTTCCGGTCCTAGATGTAAGAAAGTTTTCTGTGTCATGTACTCGTTTGTCAATTTTGTGTTTGAAAACTGTAACGTTTTGTTTGGCTATACGGGCCCTGTCTACTCTACGAATAAGTTCATCCGTTTTTCCAGAAAACATTGATCCGCATATAATCTCCAAGCTGCCTTTAGAAAAACTTGAATTTTGTGTCATTTTTACCACTTTATATTTGAAAGTTAAACTAAAAAATTATCTTTATTTTTGCAAAATACATACGTTTAAAAAGTAAACTGGAGTTGTTTGTTTTGTCAATGTAGAAAAAATATTGTTTTTTTGTCGGATTTAAAAATGTTCTAAAAGAGGTTAAGAATAGTTTTGACCTTTTGATATAAATTAGTTATGTATAAACCTTGAAAAGTTGTGCCTAAATTTGTATGGTGCAGTTTATAAGTTTGCTAAATTAGGAAAGTATGTTTAATCCTTTACAGGAAGAAGGAGAATTTTCATGAAGAGAAGTAGCATAGCATTGTTCGCTTTGCTTGCATTGATTTTTAGTTCAGAATTTTGCGCAAAAGGTCATAAACATAAATATTGGGCGTATTCACTTCCAAAGTATAATCCAAAGATTTCTGTTCCAAAGCCTAAAAAAGTCAGTCCTAAAACGGCATTGCCTGCTCAACAACCTATAGTAGTTCCAAGACAAATACATCAGCAACCGGCATTGCCTGCTCAACAATCTATAGTAGTTCCAAGACAATCTCGACCAACAGGGGCAATGCGATTAAGGCCATCTGGCCCAAGTGGTGGCGGCTATGTTGCAAGTTCTCCACGTGGAACCTTGCAGCCATCTTCACAACCGGGTCTTCCTGGTGGCGGAGGCTATGTTCCAACACAACCAAAGCCAAAGCCTGGCTATGGCGCTCCTACTGATGGTTCAACTCCGGGGTCTACCACTAGAGGTCGTCATTCTGGTCAAGATACTGGTTCTGATGCAAACAAATTACTTCTGTATGCAAAAAAAATCGCTCAAGGAACTGGCGGTGGCGTTGTTGTAAAGAATCTTGATCTAAAAGGTGTCGACGTTACACAGCTACTAAAAGATAATGGCTATACTGACCCGAGCAAAAATTATTTTGCTGGTGCTGTTTTTACAAAGTCTGATTTTACCGATGCTACACTTATAGGCCTAAACTTGGATGGTGTTGATTTTAGTAATGCGATCTTAGAAAAAACAAACCTTACTGGTGCAAGTCTTAATAAAGCCGTTCTTAATGATGCTGATGTAAGTAACGCAATTTTGGATGGGACTAGCTTAAGTGGTACGTATTGTAATACAACGAATTTTACAGGTTCATCATTTCTTGGTGTTAAAAATTTAACATCCGTAGTAAAAAATAAAAACACTAACTTTTCTAATGCTGTTTTCTCCTCTCAAGCTGTTCCTGCAAATTTTGAGAATTCAACATTCCTTTCTGTTGTTCCTGTTAATGAAGTGTATTCATATTTGAGCAGATTTGATGGGGCGATTTTTGATTATGCGAATTGTCATGGTACAAAGTTTAACGGAGCAAGCCTAAAAGGAGCAAGCTTTAAAGGTGCCAACGTTGGGCAAGGTGGTACTGGTTATTCGGTAAGAGAATATTTAGATACCCCTTCTCTCGCCGCTGTAAAACATACAATTTTGTCTGCGGTGTTAAATTCAAAAACAGTCTTTACTGGTGCAAGTTTTAGAGACTCAAACTTATCCAGTGCTGGTAATAGTGTATGCAAAATAAAAACAGTGGATGGCGATGTAGCAACGGGTCAATTTGCACGGCAAGACCTTTCTGGCGCAGATTTTTCCGAGGTTTACGCTAAAGGTGCCACTTTTTCAAATTGTAACTTTGAAAATGCCGAACTGCAAAATAGTTACTTTAGGTATGCCAATTTTTACAATGCTAATCTTGAAGCCGTAAGTGTGTCTGGTACCAATTTCTCATCTAGCAGATTGACGCGTTCAGACAATTCAACAGTGCATCATGTAACAACATTTAAAAATGTTGACGATACAACAAACTTTAATAATGCAAACTTAACAAATGCAAATCTAACAGGCTGGGACCTTAGTCACACTAGAAATTTCAGCAATATTAATATTACAGGTGCTAATTTGACAGGTGCTTCGCTTTCCAGTCCTATTGACCAACCAAATATAGTAAATGGTGTAAAACAGAATGTTACCAATTCTGTTCATCCAATAGTAAGTGCAACCATAACTGCTGATACAATACTTGATAATGTTGATCTTAGAAATGCCAATTTAACTGGATGGACAATTCCATCTGATGCTTCAAAACGGTTATCTGCAAATGGTATAAATCTACAAGGGACAAAATTATTTGGTTTCAATGGTCTTTATGTAGATTTTACTAATGCTAAATTTGATAATGCTTATCTTTCTCACGCGTCTTTTTATGGCTCTAAGCTTAACGGTGCTGCTTTTGGCCGTGTCGTTATAGACAACTCGCACGATGGCGGTGCCACAGGCTTTAGATATTCAAGTTGTGCCGGGGCCAAGTTTAATAATATTCAAATGAATAATCCGGTTGACTTTAGGAGTGCGACGTTGACAGATGCAGATTTTTCTGGGCAGGATTCTTCTCATAAAACAAAGTTAAAAGCCAATTTCCATGGATCAAATTTTGCTGGTGCTTTGTTTGGTGGTGGTAATGCTTCTTGTTCTGTTAGTGGTTGTGCATTTGGAAAAGATGGTACTAACATAACGACTCTAGACCATTGTGATTTGAGAAATATAGGCATAAAAAATGCAACCTTTACAGGTGGCGCCAGCCTTAAGTTTGTTAACTTAGAAAACGAAGATCTTTCAGCATTGAACCTTACTGGATCCAACATGACAAGTGCAAACTTAAGAAATATTTCTAGTCTTCAAGGCGCTAATCTTTCTAATGTTAATTTGACTGGTGCAGACTTGAGAAATACAAGGAATCCTCATCCATTAAAAGTATTAACTTTAGGACATGGTATTACGAAAGGTTTAACGGGGACATTGTTTAATAATGTAAATTTGACAGGGGCACAACTTGCCAGTTGGTCTTTAAATACTAGTCATCTTGGAAGTTACGACATAGAATTTAATGGTGCTATTATGCATGGTGTTAACTTGGCTGGTGCAAAGATTGCCGACTGTGATTTTACCCAGGCAAATCTTAAAAGTGCAATTCTTCGCAGCGCTTATGTAAGATATTGCAAGCTTAGTGGAGCAGATCTTCGAGGGGCAAATCTTTATGGTATTTCAGGATATATTTATAAGAACTCTAGTAGGCTTTATGGCAGTGGTGCAAGAGTGAACTCAAGTACAAGATCAATTCGTAATAGAGGATGTAGCCCTGGTGAGACCAATTATATGAATAATACGGTCAAAAAAACGGTATTTCAATATTCCGGTTAATAGTGAAATTACATATTAATGAGAAAAGGGAAGAGTAAAATCTTCCCTTTTCTTTTGCTTAATATACAATTATATGCGTTTGATTTTTAAATTATATAAAACAACACAGGATGATTTTTATCTATGGAAAATACACGTCTTATTGTTAAGCAGTCGCTGAGTCTTTCTGGAACTGTCGATGTTAGTGGAGCAAAAAATGCTGTGCTTGTAATTATGGCATCTTTGTTGTTAACACGCGGAAAATCTGTATTAAAAAATGTTCCAGCCTCAGCGGATGTGAGCCATATGATAAAATTATTAGAGCAGCTTGGTGCACAGGTTGGCTTTGAAAAAGATGCAAAAATTATGCATGTTGATACCTCTTTTGTTGATAAGTACAAAGTTTCACCAGAGATTATGAATAAAATGAGGGCTTCCGTGCTTGTTATGGGGCCTCTTTTAGCGCACTTTGGGCAAGTTGACCTTGCTCTTCCTGGGGGTTGCATAATTGGCGCACGTCCTATTGACTACCATCTTAAAAACTTTGAACGTATGGGTGTAGATGTTGAAATAAAAGGTTCTTTTTTGTGTGCGAGTGTAAAAAAACTTACTCCGCAACGGTTGGTCCTTGAGTATCCAAGTGTTGGTGCCACAGAAAATTTGCTTATGGCTGCAACTTGTACAATTGGTACAACCCATATTGTAAACGCTGCTCTTGAGCCAGAGGTTCTTGACCTTGTTGATGTTTTAAAAAAAATGGGAGCAAGAATAACGATACATCCCCCTGCAACTATTGAAATTGAAGGAGTTTGTTCGTTGCATCCAATTGAGCATGAAATTGTTTTTGATCGTCTTGAAGCTGGTACACTGATTTTGGCCACGGCAATTACAGGCGGACAATTAACCTTACCAAATGCTAACGGATATTTGATGGAAACTTTTTTGTCCAAGCTCGATGAGATGGGACATTCTGTTTCAATTGGTAAGGACGGAAATGGAATCGTGTTTAGGGCTACAAAATCGCCGCGAGCTGTTTCTTTTAAGACTTCTCCTTATCCTGGGTTTCCAACTGACTTGCAAGCTCAAACTATGGCAAATTTGTGTTTGTGTCAGGGAAAAAGTTTGGTTCAAGAAACTGTATTTGAAAACAGACTGTTACACGTCAGAGAGTTGGAGAAGATGGGGGCACAAGTTTCGGTCGAATGTAATATGGCGCGTGTCTCAGGAGTTGAAGAGCTTTATGGGGCAGAGGTTATAGCAACCGACATTAGAGCGTCAGCAGCGTTGGTAATTGCTGGATTGGCAGCTAAAGGTACGACAATAATCAAAGGTGTACACCATTGGAAAAGAGGTTATGAAAAGTTGGAGGACAAGCTGACCAAGCTCGGTGCGAATATTTGGCTGGAAGAGGCAGGAGAAAAAGGAGTTTTTGAACCTGTTGTAAATTATGAAAAAATAAGTCAAGAGGCTGAGAGCTTTTAATTGCGTTTTAATACGTCTAGTTCGACTTGGTGATTTTACCTCCAAGAACTCGCTTGCTCAGCAAGAACGGTATTTGATTTTTTCAAGAATAAAATTGTTTCATTTAAGTGGTTGATTTCGTCCAACAATCAATCCATCTGGAAGCTAGCTGAAAGGTTTGTAAGCTCTCTTGTTATTTTAGCCTGTCTTATTTTGTTATATGACAATGTCATGTCAGTTAACATGTTTTCTGCGCTTTGTGTTGCACTGTCCATTGAAATAAATCGTGCGGCATGTTCGGCAAGAAGTGATTGATATAACAGTTGGCTTATGACAGTTTTAAGATATGAACTTGCAAGAAAATTTAAAATGTTTTCTGGCTTTTCTTCCCACATGTAATCGTCAGGATCAATTTCTGGTAGTTTTTCTGCCTGTGCATCAAATGGAATTAGTTGATATGTTTGTGGTTTTTGCGAAAAAAAGCCGCGAGATATGTTTGCGTATACTGTAACATTTGTGTAAGCCGGGCTTGTCTGCATAATGATTTCAAAAATTTCATCAGTTATTATTTGAACCAGTGGTGTTGTTAATGATGGATATGTTTTTATTTGAGTGTGTTTTGTCTTACTTATGAAGTTATTGGCCTTTTTTCCAACTGTAATAGAATCACACTTTTCTGTTGGTTCGTTGCTTGAAAAGAATTTGAATAAGTTTGAGTTAAATGTTCCAGCAAGTCCTTTTTGTGATGCTATGACTATTATCAAGTTGTTATCTTTGGATTTTTTTGTTTTTTGTTGTAAAAAGGGGTTTGTCCACTTTGGAAACATATTTTTGACTAGAGAAAAAAGAGAAATAATTTCTTGTTGATATTTTTCGACATTTTCAACTTTTCTTTTAAGACGGGTGTGTGTGGACATGGATATTATACGCATTGCCTGGGTTACTTTTTTAATTGTTTCAATTGCTTTTATGCGTTGACGCATTTGGATAAGCTGTGACATTGCTATCCTCTTTGTTTGAATGTCAAAATTTTTAATAGAATCAATTTACTTGTTTGCCTTTTATTTTGCAATTGTTTTGGTATTTGTTACGGTAAAATCTGGTAATTAATAGTATAATTTTTGTTCGGGGGAGTCGAACAATGATTCTTTTAATCGATGGTTACAATTTAGTAAAACACGGTTTGGCAAAAAGCCGTATTACGCCAAACGAAAAAAAACAATTTTTGGATACATTGGGTCGATATGTAAAGCGAAAAAAGCACGAGGTCGTTCTTGTTTTTGACGGTGGTGATAACATGTACCCGTTTAAAGAAAAAGAACATGGAATGTCGATATGGTATTCCGGGTATAATCAATGTGCAGACAGTTTGATTAAAAAATTTTTACGCAAATACAAAAACTTTGATACATTATTGGTTTCGTCTGATCGAGAACTTCAAGACTGTGCAAAAAGGGCTGGAATCGAATCGGTTACTGCAATGTATTTTTATAACAAAATTACAGGAGAGGTTTTTGATCAATTAAGTGAAGTTGCCTCTGACCAGGTTCAAAAATTACATGCGGATTCCGACAAAGAGGTTGATGATTTAATGCGCCTGGCAAGTGAAAATGTGATAGACAAAGATTATCTTTTGGACCGAGAAAATGACAGTAAAAATATTTTAAGGCACAAGGAGCCAAAAGGTTCGTCGTTTAAGGAATCAAAAGATCAGCGCAAGAAAAATAGAAAGCTAGAAAAATTATAATGAAACAAAAATTGGTGTACTCGTTAGAAGAGCTTGATTTGGCAGCAAGCTTGATTGTACATAAGATGCAAAAATATAAGATATTTGCTCTTTCTGGAAGTTTGGGCGCGGGAAAAACTACCCTTGTTCAAGCGGCTTTAAAACGATGTGGTGTTTTAGAATCAATAACAAGTCCTACTTTTACGTATGTAAATATTTATAATAATAAAAGCGCGGAAACTTTTTACCACTTTGATTTATACAGACTCTCTTCTTATAGAGAGTTTGCAGAGGCTGGCTTTGAAGAATACCTTGATGTTGAAAATAGCTGGTCATTTATAGAGTGGCCAGAGGTTATAAAAGATTTTTTATCCAAAGAGGGAGCCTGTTTTGCAAAAATTGATTACCATGGATTTGATAAGAGAGTATTAGAGATTTGTAAATGATTGTACGGTTTGTTGTTTTGTTTTTTAGTGTAGTTGTGCTCATTTATTAATAAAAGTCTTATATTAACTAATGTTTTTCTTTAATTTATATTTTTTATCTTTTTGAAAAAAAGGCTCTATAGTAGAATAAATTTATAAAAATTTAATGATTTTTAATAAAATATTTATAAAAAAGTTGAAAGCTTTAAAAAAACATTTACTCTATTGTATATAGGTAAAAGATAAGCAGCTTAGGGCGAGATTCCCGAGCGGTCAAAGGGGATGGTCTGTAAAACCATTGGCAACGCCTTCGCAGGTTCGAATCCTGCTCTCGCCACCATGAAAAAATTGAAAGATGCGGGAATAGCTCAATTGGTTAGAGCGACAGCCTTCCAAGCTGTAGGTTGCGGGTTCGAGACCCGTTTCCCGCTCCATCTAAAGGTGATTTACGCTGGCGTAGCTCAGTTGGTAGAGCAGCTGATTTGTAATCAGCAGGCCGTTGGTTCGAGTCCAATCGCCAGCTCCATTTAAATATTGTGATATTATAATTTTTGCTTGCGCAAAGGTTGTTTTTTTCTTTTTTTCATTTAATCTATATAAGAAAGACAGTAGTTTTAGTAAGCCCACGTAGCTCAGTTGGTAGAGCACTTCCTTGGTAAGGGAGAGGTCACCGGTTCAACCCCGGTCGCGGGCTCCAGAGTTACGGATTGAAGTTTTGGTAAAATTAAGAGATTTGAAGTTTTATGGCAAAAAATCGAGTTATAAGTCATCTAGTTTGTGAGGATTGCAGGGAACGGAATTATACCCAAGTTGTTCCCAAAAAAAGATCTATCGGTTCGCTTAAGCTGAAAAAGTTTTGTTTTAAGTGTCGTAAGCATGTTGGACACAAAGAAACAAAATGAGTAATGTAGGCCAGTAGCTCGAATTGGTAGAGCAGCAGACTCCAAATCTGATGGTTGGGGGTTCGAATCCCTCCTGGCCTGCCAGGTTAAAGAAAGATCATGATTGGTGTGTTTATCGTTAAAAATCTTTTTTCTTGGGTTTAAAGAGAGAGGACATGATACAAGGTATAAGCAAGTTTGTTAACGAGGTAAAGGTTGAGCTTACTAAGGTAATTTGGCCGACGTGGCGCGAGTTGATCGATTTTACGATCGTTTCGCTTTTTTTTATTGTGATTTTTGCTTTTTATTTGGGGGGTCTCGATTTTGTGTTTTCCATCCTGGTTAAAAAAATATTCTAGGGTTACAGCAGAACCGAGTGGTTGCGAGTCAAATTCTATTATATGCTATGGGGCAGATATTCGATGAAACAGTGGTATGTTGTTCAGGTTTATGCTGGATACGAAGATGTTGTTAAGGCGGACCTTGAGAAGTGCATAAAAGATGAGGGCTTGGAGGAGTTGTTTGGTCAGGTTCTTATTCCGTCTACCAGAGTGAAAAGTGCGTTTGGTACGGATGAGGAGGACAAGGATCAGCAGCTATTTCCGGGATATATTTTGGTGGAAATGGCAAATGAACCAAAGGCGATTCGCCTTGTTTCTTCTGTTCCAAAGACGTTGAAATTTCTCGGTGGCAAGGATCCAATTCCGCTGTCTCGTGGTGAAATTGACAGGGTAATTGGCCAGGTAACCGGAAAGATTGAGGTTACTACGCAAAAGAGTGAGTTTGTTGAGGGTAAAGAGGTCGAAATCGCGGAGGGTCCGTTTGCGGGCTTTGTTGGGGTTATAGATAAAATTGATGAAGAGGGAGAAAAGCTCACTATTATGGTGAGTATTTTTGGTAGGATGACGCCTGTTGAAATAGGATTTGATCAAATAAAACGATAATTTTTTAAGTAGGTAGCAGTATGGCTAAAGAAGTAAAAGCAAAGATTAGGTTACAGATTCCTGGCGGCGGGGCAACACCTGCGCCTCCTGTTGGCTCTGCTCTTGGTCAGCAGGGTTTAAACATTATGGATTTTTGCAAGCAGTTTAATTCTGCTACAGCAAGCAGAAAGGGCGAGACGGTTCCTGTTGTTATAGATGTTTATAAAGACAGGACTTTTTCTTTTATAACAAAGACATCGCCGACATCAGAGCTCATTAGAAAAAAAATAAACATAGCAAAAGGTTCGCCAAATTCTAAGGGAACAATTGTTGGAAAAGTTTCTAAGAAGGATTTGGAAGAAA
>JABGSX010000010.1 GCA_018647505.1 bacterium
CTATGCCAAGTTGGCTATTAAAATATTCTTGAAGGCACGGGTTTTTTGTGCAAAAAGTGTCACCAATTTTTTTGCCTAAGAATGTTTCTTGGCAGGGAGTATCCGCTTCTTCGTTGCCCACCTTTAGCCACAAATGTTCAGATGTATCAAAAATTGGTTTGTTATTTCGGTCCAAAACTTTCACGTGAAAACTTGTCCAATCTCCTGGCGACAACATGTCCGAAGAGAATTTTTTGGTGTTTTCGCTTTCTTCCCTTACAAATGATGAAGCTTGACGATCTATATCTTTGTAGCGTTTGCGTTTTGGAGATTTGAATACGTTTTTTTTCCACTCGTGCAATGAAATAGTTTTTGCGAGAGTCAATTCAAAACAAAATTGTGCATCTTGACCAGGCTCGACCGTTATATCAGAAATTCGTGGATCACCGGCGATGGCAATAAATTCGGCTCGTGTTTTTTTGTACAAAAAACTGATAACAAAAAATTTAAATAAAAACTCTGTTACCAATTCGGTTAGGTAGGGCTTAAAGTTTTGTTCAACATACTCGAGTGGAATTTGTGATTGATGAAAGCCATATGTGTTTATTTTGGACCGATGAGAAAAGACTATTTCTTTGTAGACTTTGTCTACTATAGATCCGGGAACAGTAATGGTGACAAGAGCAAGCTGGTCATTTACACAGTCAAGAAAAAAACCTAAAGAATTTTTGCCGGTCACCATCTGAACAACTCCCTCTTTTGGTTATTGGTGCAAGAGGAGGGACTCGAACCCACACTCCGTTTAAGGAACTGGATCCTAAATCCAGCGCGTCTACCAGTTCCGCCACTCTTGCAAAACTTTTTTCTTTCAAACTTTGGTAGGCCGCATTGGACTTGAACCAATAACCTGCAGATTAAGAGTCTGTTGCTCTACCAATTGAGCTAGCGGCCCGCTTACCATAACAAGTGTAACAAAAATATCACATAACAACTATAGGTGCAAGAGTATTTGTGATTCTTTAATTAGGTCTTAATTCTTTTTCTTTTTTATCGCTCATTTCTTCGACCTTTTTAATGTGCTGATCTGTTATTTTTTGCAAAAGATCGTTGAGTCTGCGAGAAAAATCTTCTGATATTGTTTTTTTGCGTTCGGCGTCTCTAATAAAATTGTGAAAATCTTTTCGAACGTTTCGAACACCAATTTTGCTATCTTCAAGCTTTTTATGTAGGACTTTAATAAGCTCTTCTCTTCTGGTTCCGCTCATTTCTGGTAGTTGTAAGCGAATTAGATTTCCATCATTTGCTGGGGTAATCCCAACATCAGAGTTAAAAATTGCCTTTTCAACATCAGGTAATGTTGCTTTGTCCCATGGTTGAATAACAATCATGCGCGCATCTGGCGCGGAAAGAGTTGCTATGTTTTTGAGTGGCATATGAGTTGAGCCTTCATAGCAAGACACAATAATGTCTTCAACCATTGCTGTGTTTGCTCTTCCTGTTCGTACAGATGCAAGCTCGTGTTCAAAGTGTTTAATCACTTTGTCCATAGCACTATCAATATGCTCATTAAGTTCAGATGATTCATTTTCGATTAATTTTAAGTCTATCATAATTTTACCTCTTTATTCTTAGGTAATGATACTTCCGTAAAGTTCGTCTTTTGCTGCATTTAAAATAGAATTTTCTTCAAACGCATTAAAGACACGAACAGTGATACCATGTTCTTTTGCTAATGTAAAGGCGGTTTGGTCCATGATGTTCAAATTCATGTCTTGAGCTTTTTTATAACTAATGTTTTTCAAAATTTTGGCACCAGAATTTTTGTGTGGATCGTCGTCGTAAATTCCATCTACATCTGTTGCTTTCCATACTTGATTGGCATTAATTTCAAGAGCTCTAATTACTGCATTTGTGTCGGTTGTAAAATATGGATGTCCGGTGCCACCAGAAAAAATTAGACAGTCATATGTTTGTAATGAATGCAAAATATTTGCTGGAGAAACTGGCTTTGCAAATTCAGGACATACAAACGCGCTAAACAAGTCGGATGTAATACTTTGTTGTGAAAGGAGGTCCTGCAAAAGTAGACCGTTCATAATTGTTGCTATCATTCCAACATAATGACTGGTTGTTGGAGTTGCGCCAAGCTGTTTCCCTTGTTGGCTACCCCTGAAAAAATTTCCACCACCAATTACGATACCAAACAGGTACTCATTTTTAAGTTGTTTTATCTGATTTACAATATTGTGAGCGGCAATTTTTTTAGAGTTGTTGTCTTCCTTGAATATGGTTCCGCTTAGTTTTAGCAAAATGCGTTTTTTTTGAACCATTTTTTTTACAGGCCAACTTCGAATCGTGCAAATTTTTTGATTTTAATTTTCTCACCAACTTTGCCGATAACTTCTTCTACTTTTTGGGCTACGGTCAGTTTGTCATTTTTAACAAATGGCTGCTCGATTAGGCATACATCTTTGTATAGTTTTTGTACTTTTCCTACAAGAATTTTAGCTATTACACCCTCAGGCTTGCCGGCTTCTTTAAGCTGGTCTGTAAAAATTTCTTTTTCATGTTCCAAAAATTTAGGATCCATATCTGATGGCTCAAGATAAAGTGGTTTGATTGCGGCAATATGCATACACAAATCTTTGGCCAGTTCTTGAACATCTTCAGTTCTTGCAACAAAATCAGTTTCGCAATTTATTTCAACCATCACACCAACTTGTGATCCTGGGTGTATATATGCGTAAACCAATCCGGCTTTTGTTTCTTTGTCACCACGTTTTGCTGCAACAGCTGCACCTTTTTTCCTTAGAAGGTCGACGGCTTTTTCAACATCACCCTCTGTTTCAACCAGGGCCTTTTTGCAATCCATCATTCCAAGGCCGGTCATATTTCGTAATTTTTGTATAAGATCAACACCAATCTTTGTCATTATTGCCTTTCTATTAAGTATGATAAAAGCGTTTTTAAGTAGTTATGTTTTAAGTATACTTTTGTTTTTTGTTTCTCTCAAATGGAGGTGAGCCGTCCCCGCGTCGCGGGGACTTGAATTATGTTTGTTTCTCTCAAGTGAAGGTGTTTATTCCCCGCTGCCGCGGGGACTTGAATTGTGTTTGTTATATCTCAAGTGAAGGTGTTTATTCCCCGCTACCGCGAGGACTTGAATTGTGATTGTTTATCTCAAGTGAAGGTGTTTATTTTCTGCTGCCGCGGGGACTTGGATTGTGATTGTTTATCTCAAGTGAAGGTGTTTATTTTCTGCTGCCGCGGGGACTTGGATTGTGTTGGTTTTTCTCAGCTGAATATTGCGTAGTTTCAACTCATTGTATTGGGCTTTTTGGTATAGATTTTGTTTGTCGGTAGCTTTTGTTTGTAACTGTTTCGCTTTTGTTATTTAATTTTGGTTGTTGTTAAAATGTTTAATTTTTGTTCAAAGTATGTTAACAATTACAAATAAGTCGTTTTAAGTTTTTCATAAGGGAGTTGTATATGAATAAAAAAGGTGTGTTTCTTTTTATATCTTTATTGTTAATTTTGAGCAACCAGGTTGTTTGTCCTGCGGCAGGCGGTGTTGAATCGCTAAATCCTTTCAGAGATGCGGCAAAGTTTCCAAATTTTCCGGAAATGACGTGGAATGCGTTTAAGTTGTTAGAAATGTCTGACGCAGACAAAGCTTCAATATGTGGTGGTGGTGATTTGTTAGAGAAACGAGTCAAATATCTAAAGGTAATAAGAAAGTATCATCCTGACAAGGTTGTTGGTCCATTTTTTGCAGATGTTCAAGACGCTCAGAGAAAAGGGATGACTGAAGAAGATGCAAGAGATTTTAGATCAGATTATTCTGGTGAACGGTTTGATGTTTTATGGGCTGTTTTCCAAAAATATCCTGATGGCGAAGCTCATGATCATTTGAATAATGGTATTAAGGTGGCATATGCAAAGCAGATGGCGAGGCTTGCAAATGAAGCGTATGAATTTTTTAAAAATAGTACTCCAGCAAAGAAAAGAAGATATTGTGAGCTTTTAAGGGTTTTTGAGGCCGGATCAACAGAGGTGCAATTGAAGGCTGCAGCTGAAAGTCCAGTTGGTGGTGGAAATATACAGGATCTTGAAATTGTTAAAAATATGTTAGCTGAAGCTGGAAGGCGTGTTGCTGGTGCTCCAGCGCCAGAGCCAGCGGCCAAAAGCGCGGAAGAATTAAGACGAGAAAGCATTGCAAGAGCAGTTGCTGTGGCTAATGATCATTTGGGGCAGGCTCACAGTGCTCGTGATTATTCAGGAGAATTAATTCCAAGCCCGCATTATAATCTTGCTGTGAATGCTTTGGCTCCTTGGCAACCTGAAACAAGCGGTAAGATTGTAAGAACCTTTGTTGAATGGCTTAGGGTAGCTCTTGGTTATGGTAGGATAGCATTTATTAGAGAAGTTCTTGATAAGCATCGTTTATTTGATTTTTCATCAGCTGAGGATGAATTGGCTGCACGCCCGATGGAGTTAGAAGGATATAGTAGGGCAAAAGCTGAATTTGAGATTTTAGAGAGAGATGCAAATTTGTATTTAAGACTATCAGGCGAAGTAAATATTGGCTTAATGGTTCCAATTGCGGAAAAAATAGAGATATTAAGGCGAATTATTGGCGAATGCGCGGACAAAGAATTTTTTGGTGGAATAAAAGCTCGAGCACAAAGAGAGTTAAGGAGATTAGAAGATATTTACCGTCTTGATAGAATAAAGCTGCAATTAGAAGCAGAGTTTGAGGCGGCTAAGTATAGCGTGGATATAGCTGTACATAGGGCATTGCTAAGTCGTGTTCCACATGGTGATGCGTTCGACTTTCTCAGGGACAATATAAAAAATAGAATTGTAGAAATTGAGAAAAGAAATTTTAGAGATGAGATTCGCCGTGCAAAGCATGCTAGAAATATTGAACCTTTAAGGAGGCTTTTGGGAAGCATTGGTCATCGCCGGGACCTTGGTTCGTTGGTAGCGGAAGTTCGTGAGACAATTAGAGAAATTGAAGAAGAGTTTAGAAAAGCTGCTCTTCATAGGGAATATAAAGAGGGTTATCAAGCGGCTAAAGCAACAAATGATATTGGTGCACTTAGAGGTTTGTTGCGTAGGGTTCCAAGTAATTTAGCATACAGTTCTTTGAGACGTAATATAGAAGCTGCAATTAGAAGAATAGAGGACGACGATAGAGCCTCTATGCATGATGAATATGAAAGACTTAGGGCGGAAAAGAATGTTGATGGACTTAGAGGCTTGTTGCGTAGAATTCCAGACTACATTCCATTTGATATTTTTAGAGGTGATGTAAAAAGAGCTATTGCAAGTATAGAGGGCGCTGAAAGGAAAATGGCTGCTGATAGCCGAGCAATAGTAGCATTTGAAACGGAACTTGAAGGTGCTATAGCGGATAAAAAACTTGATGCATTGCGATATTTATTGGCTAGAGCCAATGGTGATGTTAGATTTTCTCGGTTTAGAGAAAAAATAAATGCAGCAATTAGGGAAATAGAGTCGAGACCTGCTCCAGCACCTCCTAGGCCGCCAGAGCCTTGGACAGCTCATCCTCGGCCACCAGTTCCTTCGGTTCCACGTGGTGACAAAGTAGCAGAATTTAATGCAAGGCTTAGGGAGTTGAGTGCGGAATATGAAGGTCTTAAACGTAGAGCAAAAGCTTTGGGTGTAGAAGTTTCTGGATAGTGATTTAATTTGTATCCCCGCCAAAACGGCGGGGATATTTTTAATAGGGGTGTTTTATATGAACAAAAAAGGAGTGTTTCTTTTTCTGCTTTTTTTATCAATTTTATATGGCCAATTTGTGTCTCCAGCGGCTAGGGCCATGGATGAAGATAGGGCAAAATATGATATTTTTTATTTGTTTAATATGACAGCTCAAGAAAAAGCCCTGGTTTGTAGTGCCGACGGGGACGGTGATAAAGTAACTAGGCTATGCAATGCAAAATATAAAGATGCTGCGCTTAAATATCATCCAGATAAAACAGGTGGAGAAAGAAAATGGTTTGATTTATTGGCGCCCGCTAAGAAAACTTTAAAAGAACATAGGCTTACCTATTGTAATATTTTAAGAGAGTTTGGAAGGTTTTTGCGAAATCCAACCCAAGAAGGAATTAATGCTTTTAGTGAAAGAGTAAATAGTCTTAAGTTTGCTGTTCCAGATAGCTTGCAAGTTGAAAATAATATTATAGCTGAAAATATGTTGGCCAAAGCTGTAAAGCGTAGCGGTTTTTCTCCAGCGCCAAAGCCCCCAGCTAGAAGAGAAGAAGATGTAAGAGGAGAGGAGATAGCAAAAGCTTATGTTTCGGCTGATTCTTTTTTGGCAAAAGCTAGAAGGACTTCAGATCTAGCAAGTAAAAGTGTATCTTTTGCGTTTGCTGTGAATGGTTTATCTTCTTGGCAGCCAGAAACTAGTGGAAAAATTATTATTATTTTTATTGATTGGCTATCAGAAGCAATTAGATTTCGCGATGAGTCTTATGTTAAGTATGTTCTTGATCAGTACGATTTGTTTGATTTTTCTAAAGCTGACGGCTCTCGCTTCTTAGATTATCCTATAACAAAGAGGTTGTTTGAGGATAAAAGAAAAGTAGTGGTGCGAGATTTTGGGATTATTGATAATGAGACTCTTAATCGTCAACTCCAAGAAGAGTTTGAGATACTTAAAAAAAATCGTGACCTGTCTGGGCTTGAAGAGTTGCGTTCTCGAATTCCAGAGACTTCAACATGGGATGTAACATTTGCACTTTTGGAGAGCGAGGTAGAGAGCGAAATTAGAAATCTTAGGGAAGCTGCTTTTAGAATAACTTTTGAAGAGGCTAAAAGAACCCGGAGTGTTTCTAAGCTTAGAAGTTTGCTAAGTAAAATTCCGCGTGGTAATGTATTTGGGCCTTTGAGAAAAGAAATAGAAGCTGAAGTTTTAAAAAAAGAGCCAGGTGCTTATAAAGCTCCTCAGTCAACAAGTCCTTATGGTGACAAAGTAGCAGAGTTTAATGCAAGGCTTAGGGCGTTGAATACGCAGTACGAAGTTCTTAAACGAAAAGCCCAAGGACTGGGTGTAGAAGTTTCTGGATAGTGATTTTAGTTTTCCGGTAGGTAATGTTGTGTTTTTTTATAAGGGAGTTGTATATGAATAAAAAAGGTGTAGTTTTTTTACTATCAATTTTGATTAGTCAAACTGTTTTTCCTTATCCATCGGATGTTGGTGGCGTGGAATCTCTAAATCCGTATTTTCTGCCACTTAAGTGGGATGCATTCAAATTATTAGATATGTCTGATGAAGACAAGGCTTCAATATGTCGTGGTGGCGGTTTGGTCGAGGGGCCAGCCAAATATCTAAATACGATAAGAGTGTATAATCCGGATAAGACTTTTGGCCAGTTTTTTGTTGATGTGAAAGACACTCAGAAAAAAGGAATAAGTGAAGAAGATGCAAAGGCTTTTAGGTTATATTATTCTGATGAACGGTTTAGTGATTTGTGGAATATTTACCAAAAGTATCCTGATGGCGAAGCTAATGTTCACTTAAGTCGTGGCATTAGGGTAGCACATGCAAAACATCTTTATAGGCTCGCGCAAAATACGTATGATTTTTTTAAA
>JABGSX010000011.1 GCA_018647505.1 bacterium
CTTGTTGGCGCCTTGTTTGCGGGCCACCTAGAGTTGCTGGAGATGGGGTTGCCACAGATGGTGGAGGCGGTCGCAAAGAAGAGTAAATCAACAATTTGGTTCAAGGCGATTGGTTTTAATTTTAAGATGGGGGCTTTTTGAAGGTGAGAGGTGTGAAAAAAACCATTAGGGGCGTTTTTCTTTTAAGTACCTGCTTAGCCTTTGGTTTATGCTTAGCTAGTAGGTTAACGTTGGCTGAGGAGTTTCATTATATACCGTCTGAGCAACCTTGGACTGGTGAATATACTGGGGTGTGTAAAAATTTAGAACGCCTTTTAAGGAAGGCGGCGGTTATTTGTATGGCCTTGGATGCAAAGCCACCATCATTTTTTTGTTCATCAGGTTTGGTAGATCATAGCAAAAAAGAAATGGTTGACGGCAGTATAGACATATTTGTGCAAAAATGGGCAAGAGAGGTTTCTTGTTTGGAGCGAGTTGTTCGCGAAGGAGAAGAAGGTGTGTTTGTTTATAGGACAAGAAAGCTTATGCTGGGAATAAAAAAAGATATTGAGGGTGTTTTGAGGGCAATTCGTAGAGAAACAGGGCACCGTCTTTGTGCGATGGATTTAGATTTGGCCGAAATGGATTTAGATTTGGCCGAAGCTGATTTAAGGCGTTTACCAAAGTAAAAATTTATTTTTTTCATGGTATCCTAAACAAAAAATTATTCCACAAAAGGATACGGCACTATGAAAGAACTCAAGTCTGAAAATACTACCTATTTAATTGACGGATCATCCTTTTTATACAGGGCATATTACAGTATGCGTCCTATTCATACATTGCAAGGAGAGCCGGTTCAGGCGGTGTATGTTTTTTGTAGAATGATAAAAAAAATAGTTGATGCTTGTGGTCCAAGGCGTATTGCTGTTGTTTGGGACAGCAAGGGCCCTACGGTTCGGCATGAGATGTATAAAGAGTACAAGGCGAATAGACAAGCTCCGCCTAGTGATTTGTTTGAGCAAAAAGAAAAAATTTTAGAATTTGGCAAGCTTATTAACCTTGGGCAAGTCTCAAAGCAGGGAGTTGAGGCTGACGACCTTATGTACTCAATAGCAAAAGATGAACAAAAAAAAGGACGTAATGCTGTTGTAATTACCTCGGACAAAGATTTGTTTCAGGTGTTGTCAGAAAATATTTTTGTGTTTGATCCTTTTAAAGAGTCGTTTATAGATCGCGAAAAATTCATTGAAAAAATGGCTTTTGAAGTTGAAAAGCTACCATTTTATTTTTCTCTTTTAGGTGACAGTTCAGACAATATCCCAGGTGTTTCTGGAATAGGTAAAAAGGGTGCTCTTGAGCTTGTTCAACAATTTAAAACGCTTGAAGATTTGTATAACAACATTGAGTCTGTTGATAAAAAACGATTGAAAACCGCACTTGAGGCAAACCGAGAAAATGCATTTTTGAGTCAAAAATTATTTTTACTTCACTATTATAATCTTAATGTTTCTGACCAAGAATTGGAGTTTGACTTATCAAAGTGGGACAACGCAAAAGATTTTTTTGCGAAGTTAGGTTTTAAGTCTTTGCTGGCAAATGTTAAGGGAGGCAAAGAGGCTGCAGAAAACCACCAAGTTCCATTACTTGTGGAATCTGACAAGTATGAATTTAAGTTGGTGTCTAAGGCTAAACAATTACGTGCTCTTGCAGCTTTGCTTAAAAAATCTGGTGGCTTTGCTATTGATGTTGAAACAACGGGGTTGCGCCCATTGCAGGATGAGCTTGTTGGGATTTCTGTTGCCGCAGATGAAAAAACAGCTTACTACATTCCGATTCGACACAAAACAGAAGAGGCGCAATTGCCGCAAGAAGAGGTGTTGAACTTGCTCAAGCCAATTTTGGAAGATCCAAAAATAGAAAAATACTTACACAATGCAAAATTTGACCAGCTTGTGTTGTATCACAGTGATTGCGTTCCTACAATTTTTGGGCAATGTGGAATTGAATTTAAGGGAAAAATTTTTGATACATTATTGGCGGCTTCGCTTGTTGTACAGAGTGGCCAGCGTATTGGGCTTAAACATTTGTCGGAGTCTATTTTTAATGAGCGAATGTTAAGTTTTGATGATGTTATGAAAAAGGGAAAGTATAAAGATTTTTCATATGTTCCCCTTGAGCTAGCGACAAGTTATGGGGCGTCTGACGCTTTGCAAACATACAAACTTAAAAAATACTTTGAGCCAATGTTAATTGAAAAAAAACAGGAAAAACTTTTTTTTGATGTAGAGATTCCAACAAGTGCGGTTTTGTTTGATATGGAAAAAGAGGGAATTATTTTAGACTCTGGGATGCTAAAAAGTCTAGATGAAAAGGTTACCAAAGAACTTGAAGTGCTTAAGAGAAAAATAGCCGCATATTTAAATGAGGCTGAGCTTACTACAAACTTAAACTCTCCAAGACAAGTGGAAGACCTTCTTTTTAATAAATTGGGACTGCCTACGCAAAAAAAGAGTTCTGGAAGAACGGGATATTCGACGGATGTTGAGGTCCTAAAAGTTCTTGCAAAAATTAATCCTATTCCGGGTATGATCCTTCAACACAGAGGTCTGCAAAAATTAAAAAACACATACATTGATGCGCTTCCTGGATTTATTAACCCTGAGACGAAAAAAATTCATTCGACGTTTAGCCAAATAACAACATCAACAGGACGGCTTTCCAGTTTTGAGCCAAACTTACAAAACATTCCAATTTCAACTGTTTATGGAAAAGAGGTTCGTGCGGCGTTTGTGCCTGAAGCTGGAAACGTATTTGTTTCTGCTGATTATTCTCAAATCGAGTTGCGAGTTTTAGCTTATTTAACGCAAGATGAAAGTCTGGTAAAAGCTTTCTTGAATAATTGTGATATTCACACGGAAACGGCTACAGGTCTTTTTGATGTCCAACCCAATGAAGTTACAACTGAACAAAGGCAGATTGCAAAGCGAATAAATTTTAGCATTTTATATGGTCTTACCCCCTACGGATTGGCA